>NZ_JBHVFF010000260.1:0-12736 GCF_042801895.1 Streptomyces sp. NPDC057543
GTCCGGGTCCGGGTCCGGGTCCGGGTCCGGGTCCGGGTCCGGGTCCGGGCGGACACCGCGGCCGCTGCCGCAGTGTCCGCCGACTGAATTACAGTGCTCAGGCCAGTTCCCCACCCGGTGACCTGAGAAGGAATCACGGATTATGCCCACTGAGACGTTCGAGTTTCAGGTGGAAGCGCGCCAGCTTCTGCAGATGATGATCCACTCGATCTACTCGAACAAGGACGTGTTCCTGCGCGAACTCGTCTCCAACGCCTCCGACGCGCTCGACAAGCTGCGGCTCGAAGCGCTCCGCGACGACTCGCTCGGCGCGGATGTGTCCGACCTCCACATCGGCATCGAGACCGACAAGCAGGCCCGTACGCTGACCGTGCGGGACAACGGCATCGGCATGTCACACGATGAGGTGGTCCAGCTCATCGGGACCATCGCGAACTCGGGCACGGCGAAGTTCCTGCGGGAGCTCAAGGAGGCCGAGGACTCCACCGCGGCCGAAGGGCTGATCGGCCAGTTCGGGGTCGGGTTCTACGCCAGCTTCATGGTGGCCGACGAGGTCACGCTGCTGACCCGGCGCGCGGGCGAGAGCCAGGGCACCCGCTGGACGTCGACCGGCGAGGGCACGTACACGATCGAGACCGTCGACAGCGCTCCCCAGGGCACCGCGGTCACCCTCCGGCTCAAGCCGGAGGACGCCGACGACCGGCTCTACGACTACACCTCCCCCTGGAAGATCAGGGAGATCGTCAAGCGGTATTCGGACTTCATCACCTGGCCCGTCAGGATGGCCGCGGAGACCCCGGCCGACGACGCCGCCGGCACCGGGGAAGGGGCCGACGCCGCCCCGCGCGAACCCGAGACCCTCAACTCGATGAAGGCCCTCTGGGCGCGCTCGCGCGACGAGGTCGAGGACGACGAGTACCACGAGCTGTACAAGCACATCAGCCACGACTGGATCGCCCCGCTCGAAACCATCCGGTTGCAGGCGGAGGGCACTTTCGAGTACCAGGCGCTTCTCTTCATCCCCTCGCACGCGCCCCAGGACCTGTTCACGCAGGGGTACAAGCGCGGTATCCAGCTCTATGTGAAGCGCGTCTTCATCATGGACGACTGCGAAGCGCTGATGCCGCCGTATCTGCGTTTCGTCAAGGGCGTCGTCGACGCGCAGGACCTGTCGCTCAACGTGTCGCGCGAGATCCTCCAGCAGGACCGGCAGATCCAGTTGATGCACCGGCGTCTGGCGAAGAAGGTGCTGTCGACGGTCAAGGACATGATGTCCGCCGACCCGGAGCGCTACGCCACGTTCTGGCGGGAGTTCGGCCGCGTCCTCAAGGAGGGGCTGCTGAGCGACTTCGAGAACCGCGACGCCATCCTCGGTGTGGCCTCCTTCGCCACCACCCACGACCAGGACGAGCCGACCACGCTGCGGCAGTACGTGGAGCGGATGAAGGACGGCCAGGAGCACATCTACTACCTCACGGGTGAGTCCCGGCAGGCCATCGAGAACTCCCCGCACATGGAGGCGTTCCGGGCCAACGGCGTCGAGGTGCTGCTGCTGACCGATCCCGTCGACGAGGTGTGGGTCGAGGCCGAGCCCGAGTTCGACGGCAAGCAGCTGCGGTCCGTCGCCAAGGGCGAGGTCGACCTCGGGACCGAGGAGGAGAAGAAGGAGGCCGCGACCGAGCGCGAGAACCGGCAGCAGGAGTACGCGGATCTGCTGACCTGGATGACGGGCCGGCTCGGCGAGACCGTCAAGGAGGTACGGCTCTCCTCGCGTCTCACCGTCTCGCCCGCCTGCATCGTCTCGGACACGCACGACGTGACGCCGGCCCTGGAGAACATGTACCGCGCGATGGGCCGGCCCGTCCCGCAGGTCAAGCGCATCCTCGAACTCAACCCGGAGCACCCGCTGGTCAGCGGCCTCAACCGCGCGCACACCGAACGCGGCGAGGAGGCCGGCCCGGGCCTGGAGGAGACGGCCGAACTCCTCCACGATCTGGCGCTGTTGGCCGAGGGCGGCGAACTGGGCGACCCGTCGCGCTTCGTCAAGCTGATGGCCGATCGCCTGGAGCGCACCCTGTGAGTGGGGGCCGCGCCCCCTTGGGCAGGCTCCCGGGACTGCCCAAGGGGGCGCACCCCGGCTCATCGCCCGGCTGATCGCGGTCGGACACGTCCTAGGAGGGGGCTGAACCCTCCTGGTCCCGGTGCCGTGCCCATACATCGGTGTACGGCGCCGGGGGCTCCGGTGCCGGGCGGGCTTGCGGGATTCCGGCGACCAGCTCCACCTCGTAACCCGCCGGGTCCTCCAGATAGGCGGCGATGTGCTCGTCTCCGCCCGCGTGCGGGTAGCGGTCCGGGAAGAGCTGCTGCCAGCCGTGCTCCGGGGCTCTGGCCACCAGTGCGTCGAGGGTGGCCCGGTCCCGGACGTGGAACGCCAGATGGTTGAGCCCGGGGCTGCGGCGGTCGTGCGTCCCCCCGGTGAGGTCGGGTGACTGCTCGACCACCACATAGCTGTCGCCGCGCCGCCAACTGCGGCCGTGTTCCCAGCGCTGGTACGGGACATGGCCCAGCTCGCCGAGCAGCCAGCCCCACCCGCGCTCGGCCTCCGGCAGATCGGGCACCCACAGCTCGATGTGGTGCACCCCGCCGGTGCCGGCTCCGCCGGCGGGCAGCGGGACGGCGCGGCGGATGCCGTGCGGCTGGTACGCCACGGTGTCGCCGTCCTCGTGCCAGTGGATCAGGAAGTGCTCCCCCGCGCGGTAGCCGTCGAGTCCGGCCCGGCAGTAGGCGACGATGTCGTCAGGGAGGGCGTCCAGCGGGAACCAGGCCAGCTCGGAGCACTTGTCCGGTTCGCGGTTGTACGGCGGGCGGCCCGGGTCGTACTCCGCCTCGAAGAACCAGCCGGTCCGGGGACTGCCGCCGGGGCCGCGGTGCTGCATGACCAGGGCGACCCGCAGCTCGTCCGGGCCGAGTTCGACACCGATCTCCTCGGCGGCCTCACGGATCATCGCCGCGCGGACGTCCTCGCCGTCCTCGACGTGTCCGGACGGGCCGTTGAACAACCCGTCCGCGTACCCCGTATTGGCCCGGCGGGCGAGCAGGACGTCGGGGCCGCGGCGGAGGATCAGATGCACATCGACGACTTCGGTATGCCGGTGCCGCGGTTCGGCGCGGGCCACCAGGGCGTAGCGCTCGTCGTCGACGTGCTTGCCCCACAGGGCCGGATCGTCGGAGAGCCGCTCGAGGTGGATGCGCTCGGTGAACTCCGAGAGCAGTCCGGTCAGCCGCTCCGCGGAGATGCCGACGGCGCCCCACACACCCTCGATCAGGATCAGCCGGCCGCCGGGCCGCAGCAGGGTGAACCAGTGGCGCAGGGCCGCCACCGGATCGGGCAGCAGCCACACCACATGCCGGGCCATGATCACATCGAACTGCTGCTTGCCGACCGGTGGTTGGGCCGCGTCCCCGAGAAGCACCCCGGTGCCGGTGCCGGCGAGCTTGGCCCGCGCCTGCTCCACCATGCGCGGCGACCGGTCGACGGCGGTGACCCGGTGCCCCTGCCCGGCGGCGAGCAGCGCGAGGCTTCCGGTGCCGCACCCCAGGTCGAGCACCTCGGAGCGCCCGCCGGGCAGCCAGCTCTCCAGCCGCTGCGCCCAGGCATGCCGGACTGCCGGGTCGAGCAGCCCGTGGTCCGGCTCCTCGTCGAAGGAGTCGGCCGCGGAATCCCAGTCGATCGTCGTCATGAGTCGATCGTGCCATCCACCACCGACAACGACGGCCCGCACGGCACGAAAGGCCCCGCCCTCGGAGTGCCGGGACACCGGGGCGGGGCCTCTCGTACCGCTTCTTCGTTCCGCTTCTTCGTTCCGCCTCTTCGTTGCCGGACAGGGCAGTACGTCTAGCCGATGACCGAGGCGCAGGTGGTGGGGGTGGCGTGTGCCGGATCCAGGGCGTTCGCCACCTCGTGGTAGGCGATCCGGTCGACGGTGCCGATCGCCACATGCTCGGAGAGGTCGACCGGGCACAGGTCCTGGAGCAGGACGTTGTGTACGTTCGGCCCGTCCAGGAACTGCGTGCGGTACGGGGTCACGACCTCGTCGTACCTGGTCGCGATGACCGTGTAGCGCACTCCGGGCACGGTGTCGCCGCCCGCGTTGAGCTTGGTGACGAAGGGGGATCCCGCCACCTGGTCGGCGAGTCCGGGCGTGTTGGCGTTCAGCAGGTCCTCCGCTCCCGGGAAGTACGGCAGCAGCTTCGTCAGGCCGAGGAGGGTGGTGCCGTGGTTGTCGGGTGCGAGCCCGATCATGGCGTTCACCTTGGCGGCCCCGCCGAGGAACTTCAGGTAGTAGTTCGGCATCATGCCGCCCTGGGAATGGCCGACGATGTCGGTCTCCGTCGCCCCGGTGGAGGCGAGTACCTTGTCGACGAACGTGGCGAGCTGACCGGCCGACTCGTCGATCGGGCCGAGGCCGTTGAACACGGGTACGCCGGGCAGCTGCCCGTAGTCGAGCGAGTAGACGCAGTAGCCCCGGTTGACGAGGTAGGGGGCGAGGACCAGCCAGTTGTCGATCGAGTTCCCGAAGGTTCCGTGGACCAGGACGACGGGGCGGGGGTGGGCTGCGGAGGGTTTGCAGGAGTAGTCGTTCCAGCCACGGGAGGTGGCCGTGGCGGCGGTGGGGGTGGCTGCAGCGGCAGTGGCCGTGGGGGTGACGACTGCGGCGACGGCGAGGAGCAGTGCGGTGAGGGTTCTCCGCGTACGTGGGGTACGCGGCGCACGGGTCCAGGGCAGCATCGTGTGGTCTCCTTGCGGTTCAAGGGAGTTGCGATGTGTGTGCGCCCTGCGGCCCGGACCACAAGTGGTGACTGCTGACGTTCTGTGTACGCAGGCCAAATTACGCGTGAGTAAGGTGACGTGGGAAGTTACGCGCCGGTAAAAACTGATGGATCATCAATTGTTCGAGCTCAAAGGCCATTCAGGCCGCGAGTCGCCCCGGCGTCACGGCTCACGGCTCACGGCTCACGGCTCACGGCCGGCGATTCCCGGGGCCAGAACGGCGGGGTACACGGCTCCTGGACCGAAGCGGCGGCGGGCCCGGTCCGCGGCCGCTTCGGTGGCGTGGGCGCGGTCGTCGCCGGAGGCCAGGGAGAGCTGGCGGTGAGCGACGTCGGCCGGCCCCAGATCGTCGGCACGGATCACGAAGGCGCGGACCCGCGCCCGCTGCAGCCCGAGGGAGGCCAGCAGGCCCAGGGCGGCCGCGATGAGGGCCGGCGAATGGCTGGTGGGTTCCGGCAGCGGACGCGTACGCGTGGTGGAGCTGCGGTCGGCGTACCGCACCGTGAGGGTGAGACGGCCGGTGACCTGCCTCTCGCCGCGCAGGCGTTGGCCGATCCGCTCGGCGAGCCCCAGGACGGCCCGATGGTGGAGCGCCGGGTCGAGACAGTCCCGGTCCAGCACGAGGTCGGCGAGCAGGTGCTGCGCGGGTGCCAGTGGGGTGACCGGGCGGGGATCACGGCCCTGGGCGCGCTCGGCGAGCAGCCGGGCGGGGCCGGCGCCGAGGAGGCGTTGCAGAGTCGCCGCGGGTACGTCGGCGACCTGGCCGATGGTGTGCAGGCCGTACTTGTCGAGGGTGGCCGCCGTGGCCCGGCCGATCCCCGGCAGCGCGGTGACCGGGCGGGGGTACAGCCATGCGGCGGCCTGGCCGGACGGGACCCAGGTGGTGTCCCCCGGTGCGGACGCGTCGGCCGCCATGGCGGCCAGCATGCGGTTGCCCGCGAGCCCGGCGCTGCTGTCGATGTCGTAGAGGCCCTTCAACCTGAGCTTCGCCATCTGGACCAGGTCATAGGGGGACAGGTCGAAGTACCTGAGCGCCGAAGTCAGGTCCAGTTGAACGGCGTTGGGCGGGATGGCCTGGACATGAGGCGTCACACCGGACACCAGTTCGATTACATCGTCGTACTGATCCTCACTCAGCGCGGCGTGCAGATGGAGGTGGGCGATGTGCCGCTGACGCGTGGTCATCCTGCGCTCCCCGGGCTGGTGTAGCCGAGCTTCTTCAGGTCGGCCGCACGGCTGCCGGCGGGCCGCAGGTCGGCGTACGGGTGCAGCCGGGCCCCCGTGGTGCCGTTGACCAGGGTCCGCCGCGGCTGCGCGGGGGTCGGGTGCGGGTGGTCGGCGCCGAGGAGGGCGAGAGCGGCTTCGGGGCCGTGGTCGCGGCGGGCGGCGGCAATCCGGTCCAGGTCCCAGGCCATCGTGCCGACGACGGTGCGGCGGGTGCCGCGCACCTGGACCGTGCCGCGGACCAGCAGCAGTCCGCTGTGGAAGACGGTGTGCGCGCAGGCCGGATGGGAGTCCTCGAAGAACGCCAGGTCGACCAGGCCGGAGCCGTCCTCCAGGGTGACGAAGATGATGCGCTTGCCGCTGGCGATCGGCGGGGTCTGGGTCGAGGCCCGTACCCCGGCGACGAGGACCTGCTGACCTGCCCGGGCTGCCGCCAGGTGGGCCGAGTCGGTCGCGCCGATCTCGCGCAGCAGCCGGTGGTGATGCTCCATCAAGTGCTTGGAGACGTCGATGCCGAGCGTGTTCAGCTCTGCGTTCAGAGCCTCGCGTCCGGTCATTTCGGGCAGCCCGCTCGGCTCCGCCCCGCCGGCCGCGTCGGCGTCGATGGGCAGCTGGCCCCTGCCCGCGGACCGGACTCGGGACTGCCGGTGGAGCTCGGCGATCTGCAGGAGCAGATCACGCCGCGTGAGACGGCCGTCGTGGAGAGACCCCAGGGCGCCGATCTCCGCCAGGCGTTCGGCGACCGGTCGGCTGGGACGGGCCCGCTGCCAGAAGTCCGACAGCGATCCGTACGGCCGGCCCTCCTCGATCCGGGCGCACTCCTCCTTGCTGATGCCGCGCACCGCGGACAGCGCGAGCCGTACGCCCCACCGTTCCCCGTCGGTCCGCTCCACGGTGTGCTCCGCCCCGGAGCGGTTGACGTCGACGGGCAGGACGGGAACGCCGCGTCGGCGGGCATCGGCGACGAGGACACGCTTGGGCCACATACCGGGGTCGTGTTCGAGCAGCCCGGCCAGCAGATACGCGGGGTAGTGCGCCTTGAGCCAGGCACTCTGCAGGGCCGGCACGGCGAAGGCGACCGCGTGCGCCCTGCAGAAGCCGTAGGCGCCGAAGGCCTCGACGGTCTTCCACACCTCGTCCCGGACCTTCGCGCTGTAGCCGCGGGCGCGCGCCCGGCGGTGGAACCAGTCCTTGATCCGGGGCAGTCGCTCCTTGTCACCGAGCGCCCGCCGGGCGACCTCGGCCAGAGCACGGTCGCAGCCGGTCAGCACCGACAGCGTCTCGATGATCTGTTCGTGCCAGATGGTCACGCCGTAGGTGTCGGCGAGCACGGGTTCGAGGTCCGGGTGGGCGTAGGAGGGAGTGCCGCCGTGGCGGGCGGCGATGTAGCGCTCGGGCATTCCTCCGGCGACCGGCCCGGGGCGGAAGAGGCTGATGTCGGCGATGACGTCCTGCGGGTCGCGGGGCTGCAGCCGGGACAGGAGGTCTTGCTGGCCCGGGGATTCGAGCTGGAACAGGCCCAGGGTCTGACTCTCCTGAATGATCTTGAACGCGAAGACGTCGTCGAGCGGCACCTGTCGCGGGTCGTCCAGGTCGATGTGGTTGCCGGTCGTCCGTTCGATCTCGTTGACCGCATGGGCCATCGCGGATTGCATCCGTACGCCCAGGACGTCCAGTTTGATGTTGCCCAGCGCCTCGATCTCCTCCTTGGCCGCCATGGCCATCGGGTAGTCGCCCTGGGGGGTGGGCTGCACCGGCAGCCGGTCCAGAAGCGTCGCGTCGCTGATGACGACGCCGCAGGGGTGCATGGCCATGCCGTGGACCAGGGAGTCGAGCCCTTCGGCCACCTCCCACAGCGGCCCGTACCGTTTCGCCTCGGCCGCCAGCTGACGCAGTTCGGGCAGTTCGGCGAGCGCGCCCCTGATGTCCGCTGCCCGCAGATGCGGGAAGCTCTTGGCGATCCGGTCGACCTCTGCCGGTGCGATCCCCAGAGCCAGACCGGTGTCCCGCAGGGCCCGACGGGCCCGGTAGGTCTCGGGCATCGCGGTGACCGCCACCCGTTCCCTGCCGAACCGGTCGAAGATCGTGTCGTAGCACTCCAGCCTTCTGGCGGACTCCACGTCGATGTCGATATCCGGCAGTGACGTCCGTCGCACGCTCAGGAAGCGTTCGAACAGCAAGTGGTGCTCGAGCGGGTTGGCGGTGGCGATGCCCAGCGCGTGGCAGACCATCGACCCGGCGCCCGAGCCGCGGGCCGCCACCCGGATGCCCTTCTCGCGGATGTCGGCCACGACCTGTCCGACGGCGAGGAAGTACGGGTCGTAGTTCAACTTGGAGATCACCGCGAGCTCTTCGTCCAGCCGGTCGAGCGCGGCGCGGTCACGGTCCAGGCCGCGCCGGGCCATGCCCGCCTCGCACTGCCGGCGCAGCAGCTGTGCCGCGCCGCCCGCCCCGGGCCCGGCGCCGAGCACTTCCGCCTCCGGGAAGTGCGGCGTGCCCAGCCCCAGATCCGCCGCGGGGTCAACGGCGCACGCGGCCGCCGTGGCGGCGGTGTCCCCCAGCAGACGGCTCGCCCGCCGGGGTCCCGCTCCCGCGCATTCGGCGATCAACCGCGCGATGCCCGCCATCGCCCTCTCGTCCTTGAGCCAGCGCTGCCCGCTGTCCAGGCGCCGCCGGTCGATGGGCCGCAACAGCCGTGCGGCGTCCAGGACATCGGCGAGCCGGTGCTGGTCGGGGTCGGCGTAGCGGACGGCGTTGGAGAGCACGGCGGTGGTGTGGGTACGGTCGGCCAGCGCCAGGGTCCGGGCGGCCACCCGAAGCGATCCCGGCCCGGTGCCGGACCGTTTGTGCAGGACGGCCTCCAGCCGTACCTCCCTGCCGAAGATCTCCCGCCACGGCGCCAGCAACTTCACCGCGATGTCCTCCCGGCCCGCCGCCAGTGCGCGTACCGGCTCCGAGAGCGGCCCGAGCAGCACGATCAGACCGGGGCCACCGTGCTCGCGCAACGCCTCCCACGGCACCACCGGCGCCACCCCGCCCGCGGTCCCGGCGTGCGCGGCCGACGTGATGCGGCACAGCCGCGCCCAGCCGGCCCGGTTCTGCGCGAGCAGCACGAACCGCAGGGGCGGCTCGACGATGTGCGCGCCACCGTGCACCGGGGTGCGGCGCCGCGGTGCCGGAAGCGGAGGAGCCAGGGCCTCGACGGCCAGATCGACACCGAAGACCGGCCGGACACCGGCCCCGGCGCAGGCCCGCGCGAACCGCACCGCCCCCGTGACCGTGTCCCGGTCGGTGAGCGCGAGCGTCGTCATGCCGCGCTCGGCCGCCCGCCGGACAAGGTGCTCGGGGTGGGCGGCGCCATAGCGAGCGGAGTATCCGGACGCCACGTGCAGATGCGCGAAGCCCGCCATTCCGCACCTCCGTCCTCCACCCCATTTCAGCCATACGCCCGATACCTTCATCGTACGTCCGTTCGATTACTCTAACTCCATCGAAGCCGGTCAGCGACCTGATTCGAACAAATGGTCGTATCGGAGGTGTCCGTAGTGAGTGGCTGAAACTGTCAGCTCCCCGTCCTCGTCCGGCCAGCTCCCCGTCCTCGTCCGGCACGGCTCCGGCCAACCATTCGGCCCAACCCCACCTGCACGAACGGCCGAAGCCCCGGAACCGTGGGGGCACGACTTCCGCTGACGAGGTGAAGAACGCCGTCACTCCACGGGCCGCCCTGCTTGTCATCGGTGTGCTCGGACCGCAGTCGCTGTTCATCGCGTCCTACGTCGGGGCGCTGCACGGACGACGCCGCGGAGGCCCTGCGGTACGTCGAGTCGCACCTGGTCAGGCGCCGCCATCTGGTGGAGCTGTGGCCCGGCCCGATCGGCGGAATCCGACCAGCCGGCGAGGAATGGGCAGGATGGGCCGAACCGCGGGCGGCGCTGGTCGCGATGCCGAGCGGCAGCTGGACGTCGTACGGCGATGTGGCCGAACTCATCGGCAGCCACCCGGTGCCTGTAGGCGCCTACCTGGGGTCCAACGCGACGGTGATCGGCGCCTATCGCGTGCTCACCGCCGAGGGCCGGGTCTCGCCCTCCTTCCGCTGGCCCGACGGGAGCGAGAAGCGGCCTCCTCAGGAACTGTTGCAGGAGGAGGGGGTGACGTTCGGACCGTCGGACCGAGCCGTTCCGTCACAACGGCTGACTGCCGGGGAACTGGCCACGCACCGAGATACTCACGGCCCTGACGGCGCGCCCCCATGGGAACGGGCTGGAGGGGGTGTCTTCAAAGTCCCGTCTGCCCGGCGCTGTGTGGTGCGCACGCTCCCTAGGGCATTCCGTGAGGGACGGGCTCCGCGGTACCGCGCCGCGCCACGAACACGAGCTCCCTGCCCGGCCGGTCGGGTGCGTCGCGTACGTCCTCGACGACGAAGCCGTGCTCGTGCAAGTCCCGCTCGATCTCCGTACGTTCGCGGAAGCGAAGTGTCGATTCCGAGGTCAGTACGTCCCCGTCCGCAGCGAACACGTGCGTACCCCGGAAGCTCACCAGCGGCAGGCTCACGTCCGTCAGCTCGGCCCAGGTCTCGACGTGGCCGACGCCCGGGATGTCCGTCATGCGGTACGTGGTCTCGCGCGTCCACTCCGCCCACTCCTCCCACACGCGCTGCGCCGGATCGCGCGTCTCGAAGACAAGCCGCCCGCCGGGCCGCAGCGCCTCGTACGCGCCGCGTAGCGTCGTACGCCACGCCTGCGGCTCGGCGATCGCCTGGGCGACGTTCCCGGTCATCGTCACCAGGTCGATCTGCATGGGCGGCAGGTCCCCCGCGTCGCCGTCGAGCCAGCGCACCCGCTCCGCGCCCGGCTTGCCACGCGCGACGTCGACGGACGCCCGCGCGGGATCGATCCCGGTGACCGTCATCCCGCGCTCTGCGAGCACCAGCGCGAACACGCCCGTACCGCACCCGATGTCCAGCACGGACCGCGCGCCGAACTCCTCCGCCATCGCGAGATACGCGTCGAGATCGCTGCGGTCCGGATCGAGTGGGTCGTAGATGGCGGCGAGGCGCGGATGCCCGAAAGTTGCGTCAACCATGGAGGCGAACGTATGTGGACCCGAGTCCGCGCGGCCACAGCTTTTTCGGGTTACTGCGCCAAGCGGGCGCGGCGCTGTGCGGTCAGGATGTCGGGGTGCCGGGCGTTCTGGTTCCGCCAGCGCAGGCAGCGGTTCCTGTTCTCCGCCGGCATCACTGCCGGGCCGAGAACCGCGCCGACGCTGTGGTTCCGTCCCCCGACCGGTGGTATGGGCGCCCTGGTCGGCCACGGTGGGAAGTCACCGCCTCGGCTCGCGTACGAGTCCGCGGGCCGAGGCCGGGCCGGCTCGCCCGATGGTGGAGGGACGAGATCCGTCGACGTGACCACGGCCGTCGGCGTCGGCACGAACCGAGCGGCGTCCGGCTGCGTCGTCGCGTGGCTGATCTGTCCGCGTACGTACTCGATCTGCGCGCGCATCGCGCGTGCGTCCTGGAACCGGTCCACGGGGTTCTTCTCCAGCGCGCGTGCCCCCTCCCTGGAGGCAGCCGCCGCCCAACATGTCAGTCATTGACTGGGTCCACAACGCCGATCGACACATCTCGGCCCCCCATGGCGCCGGACGACAACTCGTCCGGATATCACCTGTACAACCATCTCCCGCGCAACGAAGCGCCTGTACACAGACCTGTCACTTACATGCCATACGATGCGCACTCCTGCTCACAACCATTCCGCTTGAGGATGCTCACGTCATGTCTCTCGGTGTCACGTCCCGTTCCCTGCGCGGTATATCCGCTGTCGTAGCCCTGATCTCGGTCGGAGCGGTGGGGTGCTCAGAAGCCCTCGACAGCGCAAAGGCCGGCGCCAAGAAAGTGGTTCGGCAGCGATCGGTCTTCTCGCTGGCGACCGGCGACTGCTACAACCCGAACAACGGGGCGCCGGAGAGCGAGGAGTTCAGCGTCGAGGTCGTGCCGTGCGGGGAACCGCACGAGGGCCAGGTCGTCGGCGAGTTCAAGATCGACGGTAAGTCGGCGTACCCCGGTGCGGACGAAACCGCGCAGATCGCCGACGAACGCTGCCCGGCCGAGGCTCAGAAGTTCACCCCCGACACCTGGGCCCTGCCCAAGGGCGTCGACGTCTACTACTACTACCCCACCAAGGAGAGCTGGGCGACGGGTGACCGGGGCGTGAGCTGCACGTACGCCAAGGAAGCCGGCAAGTTCTCCGGTTCGCTGAAGAGCAAGACCCTGGACGCCGACCAGCTCGCGTACCTGAAGGGTTCGAACAGCGTCTACGAAGCCCTGTGGACGAACCAGCCCGAAGCGGAGCAGGTCGAGGACGACTTGGCCGGCTACAAGAAGCAGGCCAAGGCCGTTGCTGCCGCGCTCGGCACCCACCTCACAGCCCTGAAGGGCATTCAGCAGCCGGAGACCGTCAAGCTCCGTGCAGGGCTGGAGAAGACCGCCGGTGCGTGGGAGAAGGCCGCCTCGGCCAGTGGCACGGACGCCTTCTACCTCGCCTACGACCGGGCCTTCGACGGTATCAACCCGGCCAAGACGGTCGCCGCCCGCAAGGAGCTGAAGCTCGCCACCACCGTCCCGGCCGACGAAGCCGAGGTCTGGGCCGGCTGACCACGTCGGTCACGTCGACCGGCTCGGCC
>NZ_JBHVFF010000261.1:0-12678 GCF_042801895.1 Streptomyces sp. NPDC057543
GCCACCCGCGACGCCAGGTGCTCAGGGACGTGGAAGAGCAGCTCGTCACCGATCCCGAGCGGACCGGCCAGCTCTTCGCGCAGCAGCTGGTCGCAGGTCCGGCCGGTAGCGCGGCGCAGGATCTCGGCCAGCAGCACCCCGTAGGTCCAGGCGTGGTAACCGAACGCGCTACCGGGCTCCCACCGCGGCTGCTGCCCGGCGATCCAGTCGGCCATGGCGGGCAGGTCGAGCAGCCGCTCCGGGGTCACGTCCGAAGGCAGCTGGGGCAACCCGGCCATATGACCGAGCACCTGCCCCAGGGTGATCCGCTCCTTCCCCGCCGCGCCGAACCGCGGCCAGTACCGCGCCACCGGCGTGTCGTACGCCAGCACCCCCTGGTCCACCAGTACCGCGACCAGGGCCGCCGCCACGCCCTTGCCGGTCGACCAGGCCGGCACCAAGGTGTCCGGCCCCATCGGCCGCCCCTCGGCGACGTCGGCCGTCCCCGCCCACGCGTCGACCACCAACTCGCCGTCGCACCAGGCCGCCACCTGCACCCCGGCCTCCACGCCCGATCCCGTCAACTCCGCCAGGACTTCCTCGACGCGCCGCTGCGCCGGGTTGTCCGGCACCGTGCTGGTGTGCACAGGCACTCCCCCTCCGACCCGGGCCACCACGATCACGGTCGCCCGCCGACTTCAACGCGGTTGCGACCAGAACCGTTCCCGCGGTCGCTGGCTTCGCACCGGCATGCGGTCAGCCCCACCATGGTCCTGCCTTCACGTGATCCGCCCGCCGGGCCACCCCTGCCACTGCCGCAGCAGCGTGGACTTCCCCACCCCACCCACCCCACGCACATGAAACAAAAACTCCGCCGGATCCTCCTCAGACTCCGGACCCTTCAACAAATTCTCCGCAAACAACGACAACTGCGCCCACAAACTGCGCCCGCGCACGCTGCCGGATCAACTCACCACGCGACCGACCCCTACTTCCCGACCCCGACATCCCCGCACCCCCGCCACTCAACCTGCCGCGCCCCCGCGCCAGACACCAGCCCCGCCAGCAATCAGTCTGCTCCCGCTCTCAGGAGCAGGTTCTCGGTGTCTGACCCGGCTCCGTCTCCCAGGCGCCAGCCAAGCGGCCAAAGTACCTTCCCCAAGCGGGTGCTCGGCGGCTGGACCAAGCCATTCTTTCTACGCAGCCCACCCACTCAAGGTTGGCGAGTTGGTCCTCGGCAGGCGGTCGTCAGGGGGCCGTGTTGATTCGCAGTTGGCGGGTGCTTTGCCTGGTAGCTGGCGGTTTCCTTGGTCGGCCTGTCAGCTTCGGATCGACAGTGCAGCCGGTATGCCTCACACCGTGCTGTGAGCGTCTACGAGTCGCCGCTGCACATCCGAGACCAGTTGCTGGAGGCGTACCAGGCAGCAGCCCCGCCAGCAATCAGTCTGCTCCCGCTCTCAGGGGCAGGTTCGCGGCGCCCGATCCGGCTCCTTCTCCCAGGCGCCAGCCAAGCGGCCAAAGTACCTTCCCCGCACGGGTATTCAGCGGTTGGAGCAAGCCATTCTTTCTACGCCGCTGCCGGGAGGCCGCCGCGGCCGCGAAGGGGCACAAGTACCGGTATGGCACCTGAGCGGATTCGGTGGCCGGTCGTCGCGGACCGGGCCCGGGAGATCGTGGAAGGTTACGAAGGCAGTGTCACGCTGTGCCATGTAGTAGTAATGGTCGTCAGGGCGACCACGAAGTAGGCGGTGGTGACGCCGTCGCCCGCCGCTCCGGCCGAGGATCAGGATGATTCCAGGGAACCCGCAGGAGACGCAGGCCGCCGAGACGCTCAGGAGGATGCCGCAAGAAACCGGCAGGCGCCGGATTACTTGGGGCGCTCTCCCGCGAGGCGTCGCGGCTTGCATCGAGCAACTACTTGGAGCGGAGGTCGCCGAGGCTGCCAGCCAACCCGGCGGGTTCTCCGAGGGGCTGGCCTCGCTGCTGACCCTTACTGACGGCCGCCGCGTGTTCGTGAAGGCGGCGAACTCGGAGCACGCCCCGGCGGTCTCCGACTTCCACCGCCGGGAGATCGCCGTCACACGGCAGCTCGCCACCACGTGGACGCCCAGGCTCCTCGACGCCTACGACGATGGCATCTGGATTGCGGGGATCTACGAGGAGATCCGGGGCAAGCTACCCGCACAGCCCTGGCGTGCAGACGAGCTTGACCGAGTTCTCGCCGCGCTCATTGAACTGACCGACGCTTTGACCCCGTCACCGATCGACCGCGCGTTGCTGCGTGGGCCGCGGCTCGGCGGCTGGCGGGCGCTGGCTGAGGGCGGCGGCGTGCCCGTCGACCGACTGCGCAGGATGACCCCATGGGCAGCCGACCACCTCGACGACCTGGCCGACCTGGAGACGTGGGCCCCGCAGGCGTTGGCCGGAGAAACGCTGCAGCACGGTGACCTGTATCCGTTCAACATCATGTTGAACAACGAGCGTGTCTTTGTCGTTGACTGGCCGCACGCGTGGATCGGCGCCCCACATTGCGACACCGTGACCCTGCTGTCGAGTGCTTCGCTCAGCGGTGTGGACCCGCAGGAACTCGCCGAGCGCCATCCCCTCACGCGCGCCGTTGACAAGGAACAGATCGACGTCATGCTCGCCGCTCACTCCGGCTTCCTGCTCCGGATCACCACCTCCGTCGGCCCGGAGGCGGACCAGAACTTGGTGGAAATGATGACTGCGCTGGGGCTGGCCTCTGTGCGCTGGCTGCGCAACCGGACATGAGCCTGCGGAAGCCTCCAAGGAGGCATGATGCAAGAGGTTGAGATCCTGGTCTTGGGCGCTGGCGTGGCAGCCCGCCGCTGGAGCTGGAGAGGACTGGCCGGATAAATTCGAAGGAAAGCAAACTCGATCCCTATATCGGAATGGTTGGCTGCATTGCATCCATGACGATTATCGGGATCTTTTTTGGGCGCGGACTCCCGATATGGGCGCCTGCGGTTCTTGGGGGGGGTGATCGGCTATACATGCTGGCTGGCGTACCCGTCGTACCGTTCGCTGAGAAGAAGCAAGGGGAAGCCTTCGAAGTGACGAATCCGCCGAACGAACGAACCTGAACCCCCGTCAACCCCTTCTGATCAGCTGATCAGCACCATAACGGGGGAACCTCAGAGGCGCGCCCCGGCTGCCGCTTGTAGGTGTAAGGCGTCAGGTGCGGGGCGAGTCGGCGGGAGCAATTGTCAATACCTGTGGATGAGCCGATCGCCGCGTTCATAGGACGGGGCATACTGTGCTGCGTGAAGGCTTATAACAGCATCGGTGCGACTTACAGTTACACGCGTCGGCCGGATCCTCGGATCGGTGGCGCGATTCGCCAGGCTCTGGGTGGTGCTGGCACGGTGATCAACGTGGGAGCTGGTGCTGGCTCATACGAACCGCCGCAAACGGTGCTGGCAGTCGAACCCAGCTCAGTGATGATCGCCCAACGCCCGGCCGGGTCTGCGCCGGCCGTGGAAGCGTCCGCGGAGTCGATTCCTCTCGCCGACGACTCGGCCGATGCGGTGATGGCCCTCCTGACCGTGCATCACTGGGACGACCTTGAAGCAGGTGTTGGGGAACTGCTTCGGATCGCCCGGCAGCGCGTCGTCATCTTCACCTGGGACCAGACCGTCTTCCGGCGATTCTGGCTGCTGGATGAGTACCTGCCAGAGGCAGCCGCGTTCGACGAGACTCGGGCCGTAGCGGTCGAACGGCTGACTGCGCTGCTGGGAGGCGCCCGCCTGGAGACGGTGCCGATCCCCCATGACTGCTCCGACGGATTCGGCGCCGCATTTTGGCGCCGCCCCGAGGCATACCTCGATCCGCAGGTGCGGGCAGGCATTTCAATGCTCGCCCTGACCGGTGAGGAGCTCCTGCGCCCAGGCCTGGCACGGCTGTCCGACGACCTGTCATCCGGCCTTTGGTACGAACGGCATGCAGACTTGCTCAACTTCGAAGCACTCGACGCCGGCTACCGGCTTTTGGTAGCGGAACTGCAGTAACAGGTCAGCTGCGGAGGCGCCTGGGGCGACGTCGATCAGGCTGCCACGGCTTCGGGACGTTCGACGAGGCGGCCGCGTTCGAAGTGTGCTCGGGCTCGGACGAGCGCGACGAGGTGGGGTGCGTTCACAGCTCTCCAGCGGGCCTGGGCGGACTCGATGAGCTTGAAGGCCACGGCCAGTCCGGCGGCGCGGCTACCGGCGCCCTTGGTGACCTTGGTCCGTAGTCGCACGTGGCGAAGGTGGACTCGATCGGGTTGGTGGTCCGCAGGTGGATCCAGTGCTTGGCGGGGAAGTCGAAGAACGCCAGCAGCTCGTCCTCGTCGCCCGTAATCCGCTTGGCGACCTTGGGGTGCTTCGCCCCGTAGGCCCGCTCGAAGCCTCGGACGGCACTGGTCGCGTGTTCCCTGTCCTCGGCGTTGTAGATCTCTTGGATCGCGCGCTTGGCCGCGGGTTGGGCGGACTTTGGGAGCGCGTCGAGTACGTTGGCGGTTTTGTGAACCCAGCACCTCTGTTGGCGGGTACCCGGGAACACCTCGTTCAGGGCGTTCCAGAAGCCGAGCGCGCCGTCGCCGACGGCCAGGACCGGGGCGCGCATGCCCCGGCGGGCGCAATCTCGTAGCAGGCCCGCCCATGCCCCGGACGGCCAGCGCCTGGAGCTTGTCGGCGGTGAGCTTGGCCCGCCTGCTCTTGCTGTTCGACAGGAACACCCCGAGCTCCACCTCGCTCTCGTCCTCCAACTGCTCCACGTGGCCTCTGCCACCGTCACAGAGCCCGTACGCGCCTTGCGGTGGCAAGGCACGACTCCAGCGGTGCACCACCTGCGGGGCTGCACGTACATCAAGGAGTGTGCCGATGCCGCTGATCCCCAGACGTGTCTTGCCCGTCGTTCAAGTCGAGCCGGTAGCGGCCTGCGGACTTCCTCGTCGCTGGGGCGGTGTGGTCCAAGAGGACCAGGGCGGCCCGGAGGGCCCGGCCGGGACTGGTAGGGGCCGGGTGGTGGCAAGGGCTGGTGGCGGCCGTGCTGTCGTCGGCGGTGAGCCGGGGTGTCGCCGCTTCCCTGCTGCGGCACCCCGACTCACAGGTGGTGGAGCCCGAACTGGGTCAGCAGCCGTTGAGGATGCTCGTGAGAGCGGTCTTCTCGGCGCTGTCGACAGTCAGTTTGTAGTCATGCTTGACCTGGACCCAGGCGCGCGCGTAGGTGCATTGGTAGGACGCCTGAGGGAGCCACTTCGCCGGATCGCGATCGCCCTTGGAGCGGTTGCTGCTGGCGGAGACGGCAAGGAGCTGCGGGTCACTGACATCGTTGGCGAAACCTTTCCGCTGGTCGGTGGTCCAGGTCCAGGCGCCGGATACCCATGCCTCGTGGAGGGGTATGAGGTGGTCGATATCGAACGTGCTGGGGTTGGTTGTGGTGACGCCGTCGTACGGGCTCGTCCATGAACCCGAGGTGGCAGTACACGCGTTGTTCGTGACGACGTTGGTGCCGTCCCGCCTGATCACGAACTCACGGGTGTTGCAGTTGCCCTCGATCGCGATCCAGGTGGGGAACAAACTGCGGTCGTAGGTGTCCCCGTGAGTCTCGGCCGTGGCAGCCATACCGGACAGGTACGAGCGTGCGGTGGACGCGGCAATCGGGGTGGGCAGCGCAGCCTGGGCAGGCGTGGCGAGGGTAACCGCCCCGACGGTGAGGGCGATAGCGGCCAGAAGAGTAGCGGGAGTGCGTACACGCATAGGAGGTACTCCGAGGTCCGGTGCCATGGGGCGAGCTGCGTCCATGACAGCGCATCACGCTGCTACGCGGGTAGACCCAGGTAGTGAACTCCTTGTGTAGCCGTCGTGCTGACTGACAGTCCGAGAGGACGCCGTCGTCAGGCTGCGCCAGGCCCAGCCCGCATGATCCCGCCCGAGACCGGTGCTTCGTTCGTGCTCCAGCTGACCGGGCACGCCCGTGCGGTCGCCTCCGACGTCCGCCGCCGCGCCGACCAGCTGCCAAAAAGAGCGGACCCAAGGCACTCGCCGACCGCGGCTACGCCCGGTTCCTCGCCCACACCACCCAGGCCGCCCCGGACGACCACACCGGCCACCACGACCACGACGGCGCGGCAAGAGGCCAATGAGCGGCACCCACACCGTGCTCTACGACCCTCACGGCCTGATCGAAGCCGAACTCCCCCTGGACCGGTCCTTCCCGCCGCTGCTGTTCGTCTTCGCCCCCGTCCCGCGCCGCGCGGCCCCGGCAACGAGGGAAGCCGCCTTCCACGACCGCGCCCGCCGCGTCGGGCAGCGTTAACTACCGGATCACCGTGGCGACCACGACCCTGCCCCTGCTGACCCGCGACGGGGCCGACCGGCCGGCGTGGCGGGTCGTCGGACACGGCGAGGACCGCCGCACCCTGGCCGCGCTACCGAAGGCCCGATAAGCACAGGAAGAGCCATTCACCGGTAGCGTGTGCGCGGATTCGCTGTGACGAGGGGGCGGTTGAGCATAGAGAGCTTCTTTGCGCGGGTGGAGGCCTTCTGGCCCGCGGGCCGGTGCACGGGATGCACTGCACGCTCCTGCACGCCGTCGGACTGAGCAGCAACGTCATCGACACCGACGCGCTCCTCAAGGACGCCACGAGCTACGCGCAGACGGTGCGGCCCTTCACTCTGACGTTCGGCCGGCCCGCCGTAGGCAATGTCGGTGTGGAGATCAGCGGGTGGCCGGGGCGCCAGTTCACCGAGGTCGTGGACGCCCTTACCCAGGTGATGGTTCGCACGGGAGCCGCCTTCAAGGCCGCTCCGAGCCGCTACCCCCACATGTCCCTCGCCTACGCTGCGGACGGCGCTGAGGACGTTGACGCGGTCACCTTCAGGGCAGCGCCCGGCCCGGGTGCGGCCGGTGTTGCCGTCCGGATACTTCCCGGCCGCCGAACCGGGGGCGGCGACGGCCAGGCGCACCAGCTGGCCGACGATCTCGCGCACGTCGCGGTCGCGCAGGGCGAGGCGGAGCATCGCCCCATGGGTTCGGGTGTGAGGCCAGGGCCAGGGCTGGGACAGGATGTGCGCCCGCTCGGCGGCCCGCCACCGTTGCGCCGCCGGTCCCGGGGTGCGAGCTGTGGTCATCTCGGCGGTGAACGCCTCCAGCAGGGCGGGCGGCATGAGAGAGGGGCGGGGCACGAAAGACCTCCAATAGTTCAGGATGTCTTGAATTCAAGCATTCGTGTATCGTCTTGTCCATGCTGACCCTCGCCACCGACCTCGACGCCCTGACCCGCTTCGGCCGGGCGCTGGCCGACCCGATCCGCTGCCGTCTGCTGCTCGCGCTGCGCGAGGCCCCGGCCTACCCCTCCGACCTCGCCGACATGATGGGGATCTCCCGCACCCGGCTGTCGAACCACCTGGCGTGCCTGCGCGACTGCGGCCTGGTCGCCACCGTCCCCGACGGCCGCCGCACCCGCTACGAATTGGCCGACGAACGCCTCGGCCACGCGCTGGACGACCTGCGCAACGCCGTGGTGGCCGTCGCCACCGACCGCACGTGCGTCGACGCCGTCGACAAGGGGTGCTGCTGATGACCGCGGTATCGCTCGGGCCCAGCCCGACCCGCCGCGACATCCTCGCGCGCCGAATACGGCTGCTGGTCGCCGCGACCATCACCTACAACGTCATCGAGGCGGTCGTCGCGATCACCGCTGGGACGATCGCCTCCTCCACCGCGCTGATCGGCTTCGGGCTGGACTCGGTCATCGAGGTCTCCTCGGCCGCCGCGGTCGCCTGGCAGTTCTCCGCCCGCGACCACGCCGTACGCGAGGCCCGCGAGCAGCGCACCCTGCGGATCATCGCGGTCTCCTTCTTCGCGCTCGCCGCGTACGTCTCCGTCGACGCCGTCCGAGCCCTGACCGGCACCGGGGAGGCGGAGCGGTCGATCCCGGGCATCGTGATCGCCGCCCTGTCGCTGGCGATCATGCCGTTCCTGTCCGCCGCCCAGCGCCGCGCCGGGCGGGAACTGGGTTCCGCTTCCGCGGTCGCGGACTCCAAGCAGACACTCCTGTGCACGTACCTGTCGGCCGTGCTGCTGCTCGGCCTGGTCCTGAACGCCACCCTCGGCTGGTCCTGGGCCGACCCGATCGCCGCCCTGGTCATCGCCGCCATTGCGGTCAAGGAAGGCCGCGAGGCGTGGCAGGGCAAAGGATGCTGCGCACCCACCACCGCGCTCATGCCGTCCGCCGGCGACCAGGCGGATGCGTGCGGCTGCCGCCCCGGCTGCGACTGCTGCAACTGACCGCACGCACGCAGGGCCCCGGAGTCGACCGACGCCGGGGCCCTCAGCCTTCCTAGCCCTCGCCGTCTTCGGCAGCGTCGGGGTCCCGGAAGGGGCGCAGACCCCGGCCAGGGCCGCTGGCCTTGATGTTGAACAGGTAGCGGCCCAGGAAGTTGAGGGCTTGCGGCAATGCCGACACTTGCCTAGCCACCCAAAGCGGGGGAGCGGGCTAGCCAAGGTTTCGGCGGGTGCCCGTCAGGCGCGCCCCCGGTCCAGGTCCGGCTCGCCGCTGCACGTCGCTGTCGAGCAGTCCGGGGCCCCAGACGCTTGGCACGTTCTCTAACTGACCCTGCAAATAACTACCTTGGGTGACTATCGTCGGAACATGACTTGGTGGCAGGCGGCACTGTGGGGCTTGGCCGGCGGCGGAGCGGCCTCGATGTTCTCCCTGTCTGCAGCTGTCGTCTCGGCGGGATACACCTGGCCGTGGCGTAAGGAAGGCGAACTGGGGCCGCGGCTATTCGTGGTGGCCGCAGGTCTCGTGCTGGGATCCTTGGTGGCCACCGCCGCACATGACCAGATCAGTGGCCCCTGGCCGGCCTTCATCTTCGGTATCGGCGCCCCCGCTACGATCCGGGGCATCCTCTCCGGCGTAGAGGTCGGACCGCGGCGCCACCCTCCGGCGGCCGTAGCCCCGCCGCTACCGCACGCGTCGCCTCTACCCGAGGAGGGGGAGGTCCATGAAGACACACCCTGAGACCTTCCTTGGTCGGCTTGCCCTGGCTACCCGCCCTCCCCGTCCCTGGCTGCGCATTCAGTCCTCCTCCAGTTGGTGGACTCAGGTCCTTCTGGCCGGCGGCGCCCGCCACTCCATGGCCGGCGCGGACCTGACCGGCACAGACCTCACCTACAAGGACTTGGCCGGCGCGGACTTGACCGACACGGACTTGACCGGCGCGGACCTGACCGGCACGGACCTGACCAGCGCAAACCTGCGCAACGCGGACCTGGCCGGCGCACACCTGACCGACGCGAACCTGCGCAACGCGGACCTGACCGACGCACACCTGACCGACGCAAAGCTGCGCAACGCGGACCTGCGCGGCGCGGACCTGTTCCGCGCATACCTGACCTACGCGGACCTGGTCGGCGCGGACCTGACCGGCGCGGACCTGACCGGCACAGACCTGGCCGGCGCGGACCTAACCGACGCACACCTGACAGGCGCACACCTCATCGACGCGAAGCTGACCTATGCGAACCTGACCCGCGTGGACCTGGCCGGCGCGGACCTGACCGGCGCGGACCTGACCGACACGAACCTGACCGACACGAACCTGATGGAGGTAACGTGGTCGGAATGGACACGTTGGCCTAATAGCGTTGCATTGGTGATGCGAGGTCGGTCCGTGCCAATCGGGGATGGCCGGTATCGCGTGCAAGGTTCCGGGACCAGCGGGACGGATCTGTCAATACCCCCTGTACCGGTGTCCTGACTTGCTGGAAAGGAAAGCCCCAGCGCCGGGCCTATTTGCGGCAATGCCGACACCTCCCTAGCCACCCAAAGCGGAGAGCGGGCTAGGCAGGGGTTCGGCGGGTGCCCGTCAGACGCGCCCCCGGTCCAGGTCCGGCTCGCCGTGGCCGTCGACGATCTTGCGTCTCCACCTGGGCGCTCGAACAGCGGGAGCCCGCGCCTCCGTGAGGCGCCGGATTCGGCCGAGGCCAGGTCCGCGGTTCGGGGGTGCGTCTTGGCCGTCAGCCGTCGACGCTGGGAGCATGAGGGCTACATGGTCTGGCGTCATCCAGTTCGGGATGGTCGCGCTGCCCGTCCAGTTGTTCGCCGCCACCGAAGAGCACCGGGTGCGGCTCCACGAGATTCATACCGCCGACTCCGGTCGGGTCGAGCACCGGCGCTTTTGCCGGGTCGAGGGCCGGGAAATCCCGTACGAGGAAGTCGGTCGGGGCTTCGCGATGCCCGACGGCAATGTAGTTCCGCTGACGGATGAGGATCTGGCGCACCTTCCGCTGCCGACCAAGCGTGTCATCGAGGTACTCGGCTTCGTCCCGGGCCAGGACATCGACCCCATCAGCTACGACAAGCCGTACTTCGCGGGGCCAAACGGCCCTGGGGCCGACCGACCGTACGTCCTGCTCGTCGAAGCCCTCGCCCGAACCGGATTCGTGGGCGTTTCCAAGATCGCCATCAGGAGTCGGGAGCGCCTGGCGCTGCTGCGTCCACGGCATGGAGTGCTCGTTGTCCAGACCCTGCTTTGGGCCGACGAGCTGCGTGACCCCGGTGATCTCGCCCCGTCCGCGCCCGTCACAGACCGGGAGCTCGAACTCGCTGAGACGTTGATCGGATCACTGCCCGGCATCGAGGAGAGCGAGCTGCAGGATGGGTACGGGCACGCCCTGGAGCAGCTGGTCACGGCGAAACTCAGCGGCGGTGAGCTGGTCGAGCACGTGGGGCCGGCGGCGCCGGTGGATCTGTTGGCGGCGCTGGAGGAGAGCGTCCAGGCGGCCCGTGCGAGGCGAGGGGATTGAGCATGTAGCGGGGCCCGGGAGTCAGTCCGGCGCCGCAGCGCCCTCGGACCCGGGGCGGCGGATATCTGCATACAGCCTCGCCGTCACCCCGGGCTCGCCAGGGACACGGCGAACCCGGCCACCGCCCGACGTTGCCCAGCGCCGACCGAGCGCATCGATCGCGGCCTGGACGGTCTCTTTGTCCGCCGCGGTGAGGTCGACGACCAGCAGGCCCGGTTCCGAGACGTGAAGAGGGTCGATCTGTTCCATGACCGGGCTGACGCTCCGACGATGGCAGACAGTTCGCTGCTGGTTGCAGTTCCACCCGTACGAGCACTCCAGAGGCAGGTGGGGGCGGAAACGACCGAGAGAGTCGGTCTTGCCTCCGAACCGATGGACGCTGCGGCTGCTGTCGTGTTCCATGGTCGGCTGGGGGAGTCCGAGTCATAGGAGGGAGATCGCTGGTGGTCGTTGAGAGTCTTGCCGACCTGGTTGAGCCCTACCGCCGCGCCGCCCGCGAACGGCGACGCGCGTTGCACACCGTGTACGCCGTCGCCGTGGCCAGTGCGATGAGACTGCCGAACGATCTACCGCCCTCTCTGTCCCATCGTGCCGAGGCGTTCCACGACACGATCGAGGCGATCGAGGGCGAGGGCTGGGGGTTGGAACACGTGTCTGCGCTTGCTTCTGGCTATGTACTGCTTGTGTTTCGAGCAGTCGAGGGGTAGAGCTCGGCTGACTGGCCAGCCAGCCGAGCCGGGTGGGCGGTGGCATCGCCGCGAGGCCGGGGGCACCGTGGAGGCATGAGCCCGTCCGTCATCGTCGACCACATCAGTGCCGACGGCGGTCGCCGCGTCTCCGTCCGCAGCGGCGGCAGGACGCACATCCTCGGGATCGCGTACAGCGACATCGACGTCATCGAGTTCCTGCGACGAGCCGGCTCGATGACCCGGGTCCCCTCCTCGACGACCCCTCATGGGTGGAGTGGCGCCGGGGCCGGCGACACGAGTGGGCCGCCGCATAGAAGGCTCTCCAGGGGCCTCTCACGGCATCTAGTTGTCAAGCCGCGATGGCGAGAGGCAGCGGAAACGCCTGTCGTTCATCGAACATCGTGTGCGTGGTGATGCAGTGCCAGAGCTGGCCGATCATGCGGTTGAAGAGATGCCGGAGGGCCTGCGAGTGCCAGTCTCCGCGTTCGCGGCGGCGCAGGTAGTGGGCGTTGGCCCCACCGGAGGCGGTGAGGGCAGAGAACGACCACAGGTAGCCGGCGTCGTGCAGCCGGTTGTTCTTGATCCGGCGGTGGCCGACTTAGGCACTGTTTCTCGGATCATGTTCGGAGCCAGATCACGAGGGCTGCAAGGGTGACGGTGCCGAGGTAGATGTAGGCGCGCTTCTCGTAGTCGTCGCAGGTAACGGCGGTTTCTCCGGGACGTGTAGGCCTTGTCTGCCAGGACGCGGTCGGGCTTGGTGCGGGGTCGGCCGACTCCGGTGCGGGGCACGGAGACCTGCTCCAACACGCGCTCGAGTTGGGGGCCGTCACCGTAATGTCCGGGTGTCAGGACGAACGCGAGAGGCCGGCATCGTCCCTCGGCGGTGAGGTGGATCTTGGTGGTGAAGCCTCCGCGGGAACGTCCCAGGCACTCGCCGATCTGACCACCTCCTCCAGCCGGACGGCCAGTTTCCGCAGCACCGGATCGACCTGGTTCGTCCCCCGGGCGGCCCCCTTTTGAGGGACCGCGGCAGGCGGCGCTTTCCTCGCTCCGGCAGCGTGCTGGTGAGCCCGCACCGCTGTCGAGTCCACCGACACGTCCCAGTCGATCCCGCCCGCGGCATCCTCGGCTGCCTGGATGCGAGACAGCAGCATCTTCCAGGTTCCATCAGCTGACCAGCGACGATGCCGTTTAT
>NZ_JBHVFF010000262.1:0-12677 GCF_042801895.1 Streptomyces sp. NPDC057543
GCCCGGGGCCCGTCCCGCGGCCGCGGGTGTGTTTCCCCGGCGGCCGCAGGGCCCGTCCGGCGCCCCAGGGTCTGCGCGAAGCGGCCGGGGGGCCCGGCGCCGCGCGCCCCCCCGGGTCATATCGTTTCGTGCAGGTCCCGGGCGTAGTGCTCGATCGCCCCGCGGTACTGCCGAACGTGCGGGTCCTCGCTGGTGGCGGCGAGCAGTCCCAGCAGCAACCGCGTCGATTCATGGTGCTCGCCGGTGTTGAAGAGGGCCATGGCGAGAAACGTTCGCAGCGCCCCGTCGTCGGGGAACCGCTCGACGCCGCCACGCAGCACCTCGACGGCTCTCTCGTACTGTCCGAGCACCCGACAGGTGCTCCCGAGGCCCAGCAGCGCGCCCCGGCGGTCCTCCTCCGACAGCCCGGTCCCGTCGAGGCAGCGTTCGTAGAACGGCACGGCCTCGGCTTCCAGCCCGAGCACATCATGGACCCAGGCGGTCTGGTAGGCGACTTCCGCGTCCGCGGGAAAGGCGGCGCAGAGGGCCAGCAGCCGCTGTCGGGCCTCCTCGGGGCGGCCTTCGGTGCGCAGCCGCACGGCCGTAGCGAGCAGGGTGTCTCTTTCGTGATCGTTCATACAGAGATTGTCCCTGGTCAACGGGGTCGGCCGGCTGCGTCGACGCCGCCCGCACGGCGAGGGTGCGGCCCTGTTCCGGACGGGCCTCGGTGTCGCACGGACAGGGTGTGTTCAGGCCCGCTCGCGGCCGGTTCTGCGCAGCCGGTCCCGCTCCTTCTCCGAGAGGCCGCCCCACACGCCGAACCGCTCGTCGTTGGCAAGGGCGTACTCCAGGCAGGCTTCGCGCCCCTCACAGGCGTTGCAGAGCTGCTTGGCCTCACGTGTGGAGCTGCCAGGGGCAGGAAAGAAGAATTCGGGCCCCGCCTGGGCGCACAGCGCCGTCTCCTGCCAGGCGAGCGCGGGGTCGGCCGCGGTGTTGATCAGCATGGCACCCACAGTGCCCGGTCGCGATAAACGACTGATCAACGCTCCATCAATGCGGCGCGCCGATGGCTTCCGGTCAGCTCTCCGGAGTCGGTGTCCGTGCCGGCGGCGCACTCTTGATCACAGCTGCGCGCTGGTGATCAGGGAGAATTCCGCGCCGTCCGGATCGGCTACGTTGGCGAACTTGCCCACGCCTGCCATCTCCATCGGCTCCAGTGTCAGTTTGCCACCCAGCCGCTCCACCTCCGCGACGGCCGCGTCGCAGTCGTCGACCTCGAAGTAGGGCAGCCAGTGCGGTCCGGCGACCGCCCTGGTCGCAACGGCGTTGAGCGGAACCAGACCGCCGAAGCTCGCCTCCTCACCACCGCCCCTGGTCCGGATCACCGTGTAGGACCCGCCGCCTCCCGGGAACGGCGCCAGCGCGGTCTCCCAGCCGAACACGGTGGCGTAGAACGCGGCCGCCGCCGGGACGTCCGGGGTGTACAGCTCGGCCCAGCACAGGGAACCCGCGACACCCACGACACCGAGGCCCGGATTCTCCTTCGGCTGCCAGACGCCGAAGAACGCCCCCGCCCGGTCCTTGAATCCGGCCATCGTGCCGAACTCCAGGACGTCCCTCGGGGCGAACGTCACACTGCCGCCGGCCTGCTCCACGGCCTTCGCCGTGGCGTGGGCATCCGGCGAGCGGAAGTACACCGACCAGGACGGCTCCGCCTGCTCCGCCTGCTCCGCGGTGACCGTCAGCACGCCCCCGGCCGTCTTCCCGTCCAGCATGAACAGGCCGTAGCCCCCCGTCTCCGGGCCGCCGGCCGCACACTCCCAGCCGAAGAGGCCGGAGTAGAACGCGATGGCCCCGTCGAGGTCGGGCGTGCCCAGATCGATCCAGTTGGGCGCTCCGGTGACAAAACGAGTGGTGAGCATGGCGCGCTCCTTCGACGAGGCCCGTTCTCGCGGTGCAGGCACGTCTTCCCTGACGTTCCGAGTCTCGCACCGGCCACTGACCATCGCAGCCCACGGCCGGCCCGCCGAGGGTGGAACGAACGGAGCTTCGGCCACCGCGCGTCAGCCGTTCACCCCCAGCGCCGGAAGCACCGTCTCCGCCACCCGGTAGGCCTCCTCCAGCAGTGGGTTGCCGGAGAGGATGAAAGTGTCGACGCCCAGGTCCTGGAACTCCTTGAGACGTTCGGTCACCTGGGCCGTGGAGCCGACGACCGCGGTGCCGGGGCCGGGGCGGAAGAGGCTCATGCCCGGCCACATGTTGGGGTGTACTTCCAGCTCCCGTGCGTGCGCGGGGACCTTGCCGCCGTGCTGGCGGAACTGGCGCTGCCAGCCCACGCCGTCCTCTCCCGCGCGGTCGCCGAGCTGCCGGACGTACGTCGCGTCGCTCGTGACGTCGAGCAGCCGGTCGGCCGCCGCCCAGGCCTCGTCCTGCGTGTCGCGGACGATGAGGTGGAGCCGCAGTCCGATCCTGAGTGTGCGGCCGTACGCGGCCGCGCGTGCCCTGACCCTCTCCAGCTTCTCCTTGAGGAGGTGCGGCGGTTCGCCCCAGGTCAGGAAGGTGTCGACGTGCTCGGCCGCCATCTCGATACCGGGGTCGGAGGAGCCGCCGAACCAGAGCGGGATGTGTGATTCCTGGACCGGCTTCAGCTCCCTGAAGGACGCGCCGGCGTTCTTCAGGTCGTAGAAGCGTCCCTTGTGGTCGAAGACTTCCCCCGTTGTCAGCCGCTTGACGATCGACCAGTACTCGGCGCTCAGCTCGTACCGTTCGTCGTGCTCCACGTGGAGCCCGTACTCCTGGAGCGACCTGGTCGAGCCGTTGACGACGTTGAAACGGAGCCGGCCGCCGAAGAGGGTGTCGAAGCTGAGGGCCATCTTGGCGAGCAGTGTCGGCGAGATCAGGCCGGGGTGGACGGCCAGCAGAGGCTTGAACTTCGTGCTGGTGGACGCGGCCAGTGCGCTGCCGAGCGGCCACACGTCGTACAGGTCGGTGGCGAGCAACGCGCCGCTGTAGCCGAGGCGTTCGACCGTACCGGCGAGCTGGGCGAGGTAGCCGAGGTCCACCGGCCGTCGCCCTTCGGGTTCCCAGGGGTAGGCGCCGTCGCGCGGGATGATGTACCAGAGGACTTCGGTCGCCATGTCGTCACGCCACCTTGTCCGCGACGGCACCGGCCACGGCGCGGGCGACGATGACCGGCCGGTCGATGAAGCCGGTGCGGTGGAAGATGTCGGCCGCCTCCTGCTGTTCCGCGATGAAGGCGTCGGTGACGGGCTCGATCCGCCAGGGCAGGGCACGCAGCGCGGTCTCCCAGTCGTCGGCAGAGCCGCCGAGGTCGGCGGCGGCGATCTCGGCCGCCTGCCGGGGGTGGGCGGCCGCCCAGCCGTCGGCGCGCCGCAGGGCACGGGTGAGCGCCTCGATGATCTCCGGGCGACTCTCGACCAGGTCGCGGCGGGCGAAGAAGACGGAGCGGTCGGTGATGACGTCGCCGGTGCGGATCAGGGTCCGCAGCCCGCCGGTGCGCCGGGCCGCGGCCAGCTGGGCACCCTGGGCGACCCAGGCGGCGATGGCACCGGTGCGCAGCAGTTCCTCGCTGTTCCCGTCGCTGCGCACGGCGGTGATGTCGTCGGCGTAGGAGAGCCCGACGTCATCCAGCGCCTTGGCGATCAGGTGCGTCTGCCAGGAGCCGATCGCGAGGTGGACGGTGGTGCCCTTGAGGTCGGCGACCGTGCGCGCGGGGCTGTCCTCGGGAACGAGGAGCGCACCGTGTTCGGGGCGCGGGGCGGACACGGCGGTGTAGACGATGTCGTGGCCGGCTGCCTGGGCGGTGACGGGCGGCGTGGAGCCGGTGCCGCCGAAGTCGATGACACCCTGGCTGAGGAGTTCACCGGTGCGGACGCCATTGGTGTATGGGTGGAAGACGACGCTCTCGCCCAGCGGCGCCAGTTCCTCCTGGGCGAGGCCCAGCCGGGAGAGGTGGTACAGGTGGTAGAGAGACGGGTTGCTGCTGTGCACGCCGATGGTGATGGTCATTCAGATCACTCCGACTTCGGTACGTTCGAGGGCTGTTGAGAAATGCGCGGGGTTCGGGGGCGTTCCGACCCCGAGGTCGTCGAGGAGTCGTCGGCGCAGGGCCGCGAACGCGGGGTCGCCGGGGTCGCGCGGCCGGTCGACGGTGACGGGCTCATCGGTGACGAGCCGGCCGTCGCGCAGGACGGCGACCCGGTCGGCGAGCCGCACCGCCTCGTCGACGTCATGGGTGACGAGGAGGACGGCGGGCCGGTGCTTGCGGCACAACTCCCCCACCAGGTCCTGCATCTTCAGCCGGGTCAGGGCGTCGAGCGCGGCGAACGGTTCGTCCAGCAGCAGCAGTTCGGGTTCACGGACCAACGCCCGGGCGAGTGCGACCCGTTGGGCCTCGCCTCCGGAGAGGGTGGCGGGCCAGGCTTCGGCGTGCCGTTCGAGACCGACCTCTGCCAGGGCCCGCAGCCCGCGCTCGGAGCGGCCGCGCGGCAGGGCCACCGTCACATTGGCGAGGACCTTCTTCGACGGTACGAGGCGGGGTTCCTGGAAGACGACGGTACGGGCCTGCGGTACGAGGGCCTCTCCGCCGTCGGCGCCGTCCAGGGCGCCCAGGATGCGCAGCAGAGTCGTCTTTCCGCTTCCGCTCGCACCGAGCAGGGCGACGAATTCGCCCCGTGCGATGTCGAGTCGGAGGCCGTCGAGCACGGCACGGTCACCGAAGACGCGGCGCAGTCCCCGTACCCGTACGGCGGTCTGTGGAGTCTCGTCGGTCATCGGGTGGCTCCCTGTGGGGTGCGCCAGGGCATCGTTACGCGTTCCAGCAGCCGCACGATGATGTCGGCGGTGAGTCCGAGGAGCCCGTAGACGAGGATGCAGACGGCGAGGATGTCGGTGCGGGCGTAGCTCTGAGCCTGGGACATCAGGTAGCCGATGCCCGCCGTCGCGTTGATCTCCTCCGCGGCGATCAGCGCGATGACGCTGAGTGTCATGGAGAGCCGCAGCCCGGCGAGCAGGGACGGCAGGGCTCCGGGGAGGACGACTTCACGTACGAGGGCGAGCCGGCCCATGCCGAAGCTGCGCATGGCCTCGATCAGCTTGGGATCGGTGTTGCGTACCCCGCTCGACGTCGAGACGTACATCGGGAAGGTGGTGGCGACGGCGATGAGCAGGATCTTCGCGGTTTCGTTGATCCCGAACCAGACCATGAACAGGGGTACCAGGGAGAGGAACGGGATGGTGCGCAGGGTCTGGAGGGAGGAGTCGAGGAGTTCGTCACCGAGGCGGGTGAATCCGGTGGTGATGCCGAGGGTGAGCCCGGCGGCGAGCCCGATGAGGAGGCCGAGACCGGAGCGGGTGAGGGAGGTGGCGAGCGCGTCGGGCAGTTGTCCGTTTCCCCACAACTCACTTACTGCGTCAAGCACTTCGGCGGGCGAGGCGAGGACGTCGCGGGTGAGGAGTCCGGTGGCGGACGCTGTCCACCAGAGCGCGAGGAGGGCGACCGGGCCGAACGCCCGGACGGTGAGGGAGTAGGCCCGGCCACGCGCCCTGCGCCGTTGGGGGCGCGGCCGGACGAGGCCGGGGGGCAGGGTGGCGTCGCTCATGCCAGCTTCTCGATGTCGAGGAGGTGGGCGGCGACGTCGACCCGGGTCGTGGTGACCTTCTGTTGGGCGTAGAAGGCGGCGACGGCCTCGAAGCGCTCGATGTCCTCGGGGCCGATGGGGCCGACCGTGCCGCCCTTGCGGGTGAAGTCGGCCTGGACCTCCTTGGCCTTGCCGGCGACGGCGGTCGGCCCGACGTCCGTGAAGACGTTCAGGTAGGCGGCCGGGTTCTGTTTCTCCTTGGCACTTGCGTCGTGCAGGTACTGGTAGAGCGCCTTCACGACCTTCGGGTGCTGCTCGGCGAAGCCGGTGCGTACGGCGTTGAGGCTGTAGTTGTCGGAGCCGATCGCGGCGCCGTCGGCGACGAAGTGTGCCTTGCCGGTGCCGATTTCGGCGACGGCGTAGGTCGCCCAGACGGACCAGGCGTCGACCTTGCCCGCGTTGAAGACGGCGGCCGTCTGGTCGGGCCGCACATAGACACGCTCGACCTTGTCAGCGGGGATATGGGCCTTGGCGAGCGCCTTGAGCAGCAGGTATTCGCCGGTGCCGCCCTGATTGACGGCGACCTTCCTGCCGACGAGGTCGGCGACCGATTCGATGCCGGAGCCGTTCTTGACGAGGATGCCCTCGCCCGCCGCGTCCGGGTCGACGGCGGCGAAGAACTTGAAGCCGGGGCGCTGGGCGAGCGAGGTGATGCCGGAGGTGATGGAGCCGGTGGCGATGTCGAGCTGGTCGGCGTTCATCGCCTGGGCGGCCGGGGCGAAGGGCCCGGCGCTGCCGGTCCACCGCACCTTGGCGCCGACTTCGGCGAGGGCCTTGTCGAGGCTGCCGTCCTTCTTGCCGAGGGCGAGCACACCGGAGTTGCCGGGATCGGGGATGCGGATCTCCACCGTGCCCTTGGCAGCGGAGCCGCCGCTGCCGCTGTCGGCCTCAAAGGTGCCGCAGGCGGTGAGGGCGAGGAGTGCGGTGGCCGTGAGGAGCGCGGGGGCGAGGACGGTGCGCAGGGGCTGGGGAAGGTTCATGGTGTCGGGGGTCCTCATGGCTCAGGGGGCAAAGAGCGGGGCGGCGGGGCGGGAGGCGGCGAGTGCGGTGGCGCGCCGCAGCGGTTCGGGGTCGGCCCAGGCCGTGACGTCGACGGGTTCGGCTAGGAAGCCGTGGGCGCGCAGCCCGGCCTCCTGTCCGGCGAGGAGGGCGAGGCGTTCCGGGGAGAGGTCGGGGTGGAGGGCGAGGTGGGTGCCCGGCCGATAGGCCCCGGCGACCCCGTCGGCGCCCGCGCCGGTCTCGGCACCGAGGATGCGGGCGACCTCGCCGGGCTGTCCGGCGGCCCAGTCGGCGGCCCTGAGCAGAACGGCGAGGAAGCGGTCGACGAGGCCGGGGTGGTCCTCGAGAAGTTGCTGATGGACGGTGATCGGGCGCGGGGTGCCGTTGTTGATCCGGTGCCGGCGGTCGGGCAGGTCATCGAGTTCCACGGCGACCTCGGCGCCCGCCCGTTGTGCGGCCTCGACGGCCAGCGCACCCTTCACATACACGGCGTCGACGTCGCCGCGCCGCAGGGCCGCCAGTTCGGCCCCCCACTGGACTTCGCGTTCCGCCGCGGGTACGTCGACGAGCACGGCGTCGTCCAGCGTGAGTCCGACGCTCGCGAGGGCGCCTTCGAAGCCCCGCAGTGCCATCGCCCGCCAGAAGTCGATGGCGATGTCGTGCGCGGGAACGGCGAGCCGCAGCCCGCGCAGGGCTTCGGCGCCCTGGATGGCCGAGCCGGGACCGACCAGTACGGTCTGCCGTTCCTCGATCCAGGTGAGACCGATCAGCCGGGTCCGTTCGCCACGCGAACGGGCCCACAGGGCAGGGACGTTGCCACCCTCGCGGAAGAGTCCCGGCAGGGCGTGGGTGAAGTGGGCGGCCCGGTCGGCATCGGGCGCGGCGTCCTGGAGGGAACGCACCGTGATGCCGTCGGGGGCGAACTCTTCGGTGAGCCACTGCCGGTCGGCGGCGATGCCGGTCGCGGTGGGCACGGGACAGCGGGTGAACCAGAGCGTCCGGGGCAGGACGGCGTGCGTCATGGGGTCTTCCCGAGGGGTCGGCGAAGCGGATGGAGTCGTGGCACGTGGCACGTACGTCGGGGATGTGGGCACCGCGTACGGCGAAAGAGCTCCGGGCCGCGTCGGAAACGCGGCGGGAGACAGGAGAGGAAGAGCGAGAAGGGGAGGGGGGGTCAGCGACAGGCGGCGCTGGAGACCCGCGCCAGGTCGATGTGACGGCGCAGCGTCAGGGCGAGCAGGACCGGAGCGGCGTGGGCGGGGGTCGCGGTTCGGCGGACGGCCATGGCACTGCTCCCTTCGGCTCGTCGGTGGTGATGTGCGGCAGCCTGCCACGAAATCACACCCGCTCACAACTTGCTTCCCATGATGTGGGATTGAGTGTGAACAGAGTGTTTCCTGCACCCGATTCCCCGTTTTCCGACTCCCGTAATGTGGCAACCGCATGCCCGGCCATCCCCCTCACGAGCGGAGAGTGACCCGATATGACCGAGGCCGCGACGGTGCGTGCTCCCGGCGGAGCCCAGGCGGTACGGCGCGCCCTGGACGTCCTGCACTGTTTCCATGACAACGGCTCCGACCTCAGCGCCTCCGACCTCGCCCGCCGCCTCGAACTGCCGGTCTCCACGGCGCACCGGCTGGCCCGCACGCTGCTCGGCGCGGGCTTCCTGGAGCAGGACGCCCGTACGTCCCGCTACCGGCTCGGCCCCGCCGTGACCGAGCTGGGCCGGCTCTCGTACCACCAGCGCGGCCTGCATCTGGCCGCCCCGGAGCTGACCGATCTCGCCGAGCGCACGGGCGCCACCGCGGATCTGGCGCTGCGCAGCGGCCCCCACGCGGTGATCGTCGCGGGTGGTTCGGTCACCCCGAAGGTGGGGCTGCGCAGGCCGCTGCACTCCACCGCGCTCGGCAAGGTGCTGCTGGCCTGGGCGCGGCCGGGCGAGGGCGGGCCCTCCTCGCTCCCTCCGCTCCCCGCGTTCACCGACCGTACGATCGTGGAACCGGCCGCCCTGGAAGCCGAGTTGGCGAAGGTAAGGTCCGACGCCTATGCGCTCAACGACGGCGAGTCGGCGTACGGGGTGCGGACCCTGGCGGTCCCCGTGCTGGACGGCGCCGGGTACGCGCGCTTCGCCCTCGCGGTCCGGGCCACGCCATCCGTGATCACGGACGCGCGCACCAAGTGGTTCCTGTCGCAGGCCCGCTCCTGCGCGCGGGCCCTGGAGGTGCTGCTGCTCTCCCCGACGGAACGCCGACCGCCCACGCCCTGAGCCGAAGGCGCTGTCGGCGCCGCGTGGCACGATATGAATCGCCCGGGGCAGGTGCCGGGCAGGACGGCAGCCGGGCTGCGCGGACAGAGGGACGTACATGACAGAGGCCGGACCGACGGAGGCCGGGGCGAGCACGGGAAGGGCCGCCCGGGAGCTGCTGGCGCAGGCCGAGCGGCTGCTGGACATGGCGCGTGCGGTGCTGACCGATCACGCCCGTGCAGTCGATGCCGTGCACGCCGCGCTGACGCCGCTGCTCGACTCCCTCATCCGTCGAGAACTGTCGGCCATCCCGGTCTCCCGACTCAAGGACGTCACCGAGGGACGGCTGCGGCTGGGCGCGGTCGAGCAGGCCGGCTTCACGACCGTCGGCCAGGTGCATGAGGCGAACCGTTACGAGCTCCGCCAGATCCCCGGCGTCGGCGCACAGACGGCCGACCAGGCGCTGGCGGCGGCCGGCCAGATCGCCCACGCGGTACGGGACACGGTCGCGGTCCGGATAGACGTGGAGACCCCGGACGACTCCACGACCGCGCTGGTCATCGCTTTGCACCGGCTGGTCGAGGCCGGTCCGGACATCCGCCGGGCGGTGGATGCGGCAGGCCGGCTCGTCGGGCGTCTCGATCCGTTGCTGGCCACGGCGGGACCGGCGCGGCGGCGGCTGCGCATGTGGTTCACCCGGCGCCGGGCCCGTGCCCAGGCGCTGGAGGCTGTCGCCTCGGTGCGAGCCGTGGTCGACGAGGCGACCGCGCGCGAGCTTGCGCTGCTGTTCGGTCAGGTGTCCGTCGATCTGCTGCGAGCCCCGGATTCGGACGTCGCGGCGTGGGTCGATTTCGAGCTGCGGTCCGCCGAGTACTACAGCCTGCTCGCCGAGATGTCGGGCACCGGCCCCGACCGGGACGCGGCCGAGGGGTTCCTGCCGTCCGGAATCGCGGACCGGGTACGCGGTCTGCGGCTGGACGACGCCCATCTGCGTGTCTCGCTGCGCGGCTACCAGTCGTTCGGCGCCCGGTTCGCGCTCGCGCAGAAGCGGGTGATCCTCGGTGACGAGATGGGGCTCGGCAAGACCATCCAGGCCATCGCCGCGCTCGCGCACCTCGCGGCGCGGGGCGAGACGCACTTCCTGGTGGTCTGCCCGGCGAGCGTGCTGATCAACTGGGCGCGCGAGGTCCGTGCCCGCTCGACCCTGCACACGCTGCCGGTGCACGGCCCCGAGCGGCAGGGCGCCTTCGCCCAGTGGCGCGAGAGCGGCGGGGTCGCGCTCACCACGTTCGATGCCCTGCACACCCTGCCGGCCCCCCGGGACTGCGGCATGAGACCCGGCATGCTGGTCGTCGACGAGGCCCACTACGTCAAGAACCCCGAGACACGCCGCTCCCGGGCGGTGTCCGGCTGGACGCAACGCACCGAGCGGGTGCTGTTCCTGACCGGTACGCCGATGGAGAACCGGGTCGAGGAGTTCCGCAGCCTCGTCCGCCATCTCCAGCCCGAACTGGCCCCCTCGATCCACACCACCCACGGGGCCGCCGGATCGCAGGCGTTCCGCAGGGCCGTCGCCCCGGCCTATCTGCGGCGCAATCAGGAGGACGTGCTGACCGAACTCCCGGCGCTGGTGCAGGTCGACGAGTGGGAGGAGTTCAGCGCGGGCGATCTCGACGCCTACCGCGACGCGGTGGGCGCCGGGGAGTTCATGCGGATGCGCCGAGCCGCGTACGCCCGGCCCGCCACGTCCGCGAAGCTCAACCGGCTGCGCGAGCTGGTCACCGAGGCCGCGGAGAACGGCCTCAAGGTCGTCGTGTTCTCGTACTTCCGCGAGGTGCTTCGCACGGTCGAACAGGCCCTGGGACCAGGCGTGTTCGGTCCGCTCTCGGGAAGTCTCCCGGCTGCCCGGCGGCAGCAGTTGATCGACGGGTTCGCTGCCGTCGACGGCCATGCGGTTCTGTTGAGCCAGATCCAGGCGGGCGGTGTCGGACTGAACATGCAGGCCGCCTCCGTCGTCATCATCTGCGAACCGCAGATCAAGCCGACGATGGAGCATCAGGCGGTGGCCCGCGCCCATCGGATGGGGCAGATACGGACCGTCCGGGTGCACCGGCTCCTCGCGGCCGACAGTGTCGACGAGCGGATGCTCGGCATCCTGGCCCGCAAGGAGCGGCTGTTCGACCTGTACGCACGGCGCAGCGACGTCGCCGAGACGACGCCGGACGCCGTGGATGTGTCGGACGGGGCTCTCGCCCGACGCATCGTCGAGGAGGAACAGCTGCGCCTCGCCACGGGAGCGGCCGGAGCGGCCGCGGCGGTTTCGGAAAGCTGACCGATCAGGACCCGTGCGCCGCCGGGTCGTGCGCGGCCGCGCCCTTCGCCGCGTCGCCGGAAGCGGTACCGCCCGAAGCCGTCTTGTCCGGCCGCGCCTTGTCCGGCGCCGTCTTCTCCGGCGCCGTCTTCTCCGGCCTCATCTTGTCCGGCGCCGTCTTGTCCGGCGCCGTCTTCCCCGGCCTCGTCTTGTCCGGCGCCGTCTTGCCGGGCGCCGTGTCGCCCGAAGCCGTCTTGCCGGGGGCCGGAGTGTCGTGGTTCATCTGGGCGTGCGGGTCGTAGTCCGGCACGGTGCCGTCGGCCTCGGCGATCAGGAGCAGCCCGGCCATGCCCATGTCGGCGTGACTCTGCACATGGCAGTGGTACATCCAGGCACCCGCTCCCACGTGTTCGCCCGCGATGACCTGGAAGCCGAAGGAGTCCCCCGGGCCGACGATCTTCGTGTCGATGACGCGGCTCGGGTCGTCCGGACCGGTGAGCAGCCCGGTCCGGTTGTCCGCCCAGCGATGACCATGGACATGGAACGTGTGGTAAGCCTCGCCGTGCGTGATCATGACCACTTCGAGCCGGTCCCCCACCGTGGCCCGGAAGTCGGGGGCCTTGTGGACTGCCTTGTTGTTGATCGTCATGTCGTTGAAGACGATCGTGATCGTCTTGTCCGGCAGGATGTCGCCCTTGCGGCGGACGATCAACGGACCATAGAGGCCCTTCCGGATGCCGCCGGTGCCGTGATCCGTGCCCACCACGTGGTCGTGGTAGTGCCAGTATCCGGCGTTGCCCGGCTGCCAGGTGCCGTCCTTGCGGCGGCCCGCCGCATGGGTGCGCCAGGTGTAGGTGCGGGTGTCACCCGGCTCGACGATGCTCTTGTTCATCCGGGTGCCGTCGCTCGCGATGTCGTAGTCGACGCCGTGCGGGTGCAGGCTGACCGGCACGTCCATCGTGTTCTCGAACTCGATGTGCAGGGTGTCGCCCTCATTGATCTCGATGAGGGGACCGGGGATCGATGCCTTGCCCTTCTCGAGGCCGTATCCCATCCGACCGTCCCCCAGCTTCTCCGCGTACAGCTCGAGGTGGCGGACGACACCCCCTGCCGGGGCGGTCTTCGGCGGGGGTTCCGCCGAGCTGGCCTCGATCGCACCGACCGACAACGATGTCACCCCGGTCGCGGCCGCCACACCGCCGCCTACCAGGAACCGCCGGTTGAAGCTCCTTCTGTCCATGACGAACTCCCCACTGCACTAAGGAATTTACGGAGTTTTACGCACGCACCCGGATCGCAGGGACTGCCCGGATCACGGAGACTGCCAGGTCGCGGAGATTGCGGGACTGCGGAGTTACGGAGGTTACGGCGATCGCGGCGGCTTCGGACGTTACCGAGGTTGGCGGGGCGCGGCTGCCGCCCGGACGGCCCACACCGTAGCCGCGGGGGACCGGCGTCAGGTGGCCGTGGCCGCATGCTGAGG
>NZ_JBHVFF010000263.1:0-12489 GCF_042801895.1 Streptomyces sp. NPDC057543
CTCCGGAAGGAGTGCGGCCCACGGTCCTTGCGCGGCTCGGGCGCGTCAGTCGCGCGCGCCGCCACCGACATGGTGCACCCGCACCATGTTCGTCGTGCCCGGGATGCCGGGGGGCGAGCCGGCCGTGATGACCATCGTGTCACCCTCGTTGTAGCGGTCCAGCTTCAGGAGCTCGCCGTCGACCAGGTCGACCATCGCGTCCGTGTTGTCCACGTGCGGGACGACATGGGCCTCCACACCCCAGCTCAGGGCGAGTTGGTTGCGGGTGGACTCGTCCGTGGTGAAGGCCAGGATGGGCTGCGCCGCACGGTAACGGGAGAGACGGCGGGCCGTGTCACCGGACTTGGTGAAGGCGACCAGTGCCTTGCCGTTGAGGAAGTCCGCGATCTCACAGGCGGCACGGGCCACCGAACCGCCCTGGGTGCGGGGCTTCTTGCCCGGGACCAGCGGCTGGAGGCCCTTGGAGAGCAGCTCCTCCTCGGCGGCGACGACGATCTTCGACATCGTCTTGACCGTCTCGATCGGGTACGCGCCCACGCTGGACTCGGCGGACAGCATGACCGCGTCCGCGCCGTCCAGGATCGCGTTGGCGACGTCGGACGCCTCGGCGCGCGTCGGCCGTGAGTTGGTGATCATCGACTCCATCATCTGGGTCGCCACGATCACCGGCTTGGCGTTCCGCCGGCAGAGCTCCACCAGGCGCTTCTGCACCATCGGGACCTTCTCCAGGGGGTATTCCACGGCCAGGTCGCCACGGGCGACCATCACACCGTCGAACGCCATGACGACGCCCTCCATGTGCTCGACCGCCTGCGGCTTCTCCACCTTGGCGATGACGGGGACCCGGCGGCCCTCCTCGTCCATCACCTTGTGGACGTCCTTGATGTCATTGGCGTCCCGTACGAAGGAGAGCGCCACCAGGTCGCAGCCCATCCGCAGGGCGAACCGCAGGTCCTCGACGTCCTTCTCGGACAGGGCCGGGACATTGACCGCCGCACCGGGCAGGTTGATGCCCTTGTGGTCGGAGATGACACCGCCCTCGATGACGATCGTCCGGACCCGCGGGCCGTCGATCGCGATGACCTTCAGCTCGACGTTTCCGTCGTTGATCAGGATCGGGTCGCCCTTGGCGACATCGCCGGGCAGGCCCTTGTAGGTCGTGCCGCAGATCGACTTGTCGCCGGGAACGTCCTCCGCGGTGATGGTGAACTCGTCCCCGCGGACCAGCTCGACGGGGCCCTCGGCGAACTTCGCCAGGCGGATCTTCGGGCCCTGGAGGTCGGCGAGGACACCGACCGCACGACCGGTCTCGGCGGCGGCCTTGCGGACCCGGTCGTAACGGCCCTGGTGCTCCTCGTGGCTGCCGTGACTGAAGTTGAAACGGGCCACGCTCATGCCGGCCTCGATCAGAGCGACGAGCTGCTCATGGGAGTCGACGGCGGGACCGAGTGTGCAGACGATTTTGGAACGGCGCATGAGGCGGATCCTATCGGTTTGTTTCGCTGCGGAATATTCCGTCTGGTGGAAGGTACAAAGGGGCGCGGGGGTGCTCAGTTGTGGACCTGTCCGACGAGCGCGAAGGCCTGGACGGCGATCTCCAGTTCCTCGTCCGTCGGCACCACGGCGACCGCGACCCGTGCGTAGTCCGGCGAGATCAGCCGCGGTGCGCCGGACCGTACGGCGTTCAGATCCGCGTCCACCACCAGGCCGAGCTCCTCGAGACCGGCGATCGCAGCCTCCCGTACGGGCGCCGAGTTCTCCCCGACCCCCGCCGTGAACACCACGGCATCCACCCGCCCGAGGACCGCCGAATAGGCGCCGATGTACTTCTTCAGCCGGTGCACATAGATGTTGAACGCCAGCGCCGCACGCTCGTCGCCCTCGTCGATCCGGCGCCGGATCTCCCGCATGTCGTTGTCGCCGCACAGCCCGACCAGGCCGCTCCTCTTGTTCAGCAGCTCGTCGATCTCGTCCGTCGACATCCCCGCCACCCGCCGCAGGTGGAAGGTGACGGCCGGATCGATATCACCGGAACGCGTGCCCATCACCAGCCCCTCCAGCGGCGTCAGCCCCATCGAGGTCTCCACGCACCGGCCGCCCGCCACCGCCGACGCCGAGGCGCCGTTGCCCAGGTGCAGCACGATGACATTGACCTCCTCGGGCGTACGTCCCAGCAGCTCGGCGGCCTTGCGGGAGACGTGCGCGTGCGAGGTGCCGTGGAAGCCGTAGCGCCGGATGCGGTGCGCGTCGGCGGTCTCCACATCGATCGCGTACCGCGCCGCGTGCTCCGGCATCGTCGTGTGGAACGCCGTGTCGAAGACCGCCACCTGTGGAAGGTCGGGACGCAGGGCCTGTGCGGTACGGATGCCGACGATGTTCGCCGGATTGTGCAGCGGGGCCACCGGGACCAGGCGCTCGATCTCGTCCAGCACCTCGTCGTCGATCACGACGGGCTCGGTGAACCGCAGCCCGCCGTGCACCACCCGGTGACCGATCGCCGCCAGCTCGGGGGAGTCCAGGCCCAGCCCATCGGCCGCCAGCTCGTCGGCCGCCGCCTTCAGCGCGGCCTCGTGGTCGGCGATCGGACCGGTCCGCTCGCGCGGCTCGGCGCCGCCACCGACCAGCGGGGTGTGCACCAGCCGGGAGGTCTCCTCGCCGATCCGCTCGACCAGCCCGACCGCGAGCCGGGAGCGGTCGCTCATGTCCAGCAGCTGGTACTTCAGCGACGAGGAGCCGGAGTTGAGAACCAGCACGCGGGACGCGCCCGTCGTGGAAGAACCCTCTGTGGTCGGGGTGGTCATCCGTTCACTCCTCGCCCTGCGCCTGGATCGCCGTAATGGCCACGGTATTGACGATGTCCTGGACGAGCGCACCCCGGGACAGATCGTTGACGGGCTTCCGCAGCCCCTGGAGCACCGGTCCGACGGCCACCGCGCCCGCCGAGCGCTGCACGGCCTTGTAGGTGTTGTTGCCGGTGTTCAGGTCCGGGAAGATCAGCACCGTCGCCTGCCCCGCCACCTCGGAGCCGGGCAGCTTCGTCGCGGCGACGCTCGGCTCCACCGCGGCGTCGTACTGGATCGGGCCCTCGATCCTGAGGTCCGGCCTGCTCCTGCGGACCCGCTCCGTCGCCTCGCGCACCTTGTCGACATCGGCGCCCGATCCCGAAGTGCCCGTCGAGTACGACAGCATCGCGATCCGCGGCTCCACGCCGAACCGGGCGGCGGTGGCGGCCGACTGCACCGCGATGTCCGCGAGCTGCTCCGCGTCCGGGTCCGGGTTCACCGCGCAGTCGCCGTACACCAGAACCTTGTCGGCGAGGCACATGAAGAAGACGGACGACACGATCGAGGCGTCCTGCTTCGCCCTCCCGTCGCCCGCCACCGCCCTGCCTGACGAGTTTCGCTCGGCCCCCTTCGTTTTTATGATCTCGAACGCGGGGCGGATCGTTGCCGCGGTGGAGTGCACCGCCCCGGAGACCATGCCGTCGGCGAGCCCCTCCTGCACCATCAGCGTGCCGAAGTAGTTGACGTCCGCGATGACGTCGTACGCCAGCTCCACCGTGACCCCGCGGTGCGCGCGCAGCTGCGCGTACCGCTCGGCGAAGAGCTGGCGCAGCTCGGAGGTCTGCGGGTCGATGAGCTGCGTCCCGGCGAGATCGATGCCGAGGTCCGCGGCCTTCTTGCGGATGACGTCGGCGTCGCCGAGGAGGGTCAGGTCGCAGACGTCACGGCGCAGCAGTACGTCGGCGGCGCGCAGTACCCGTTCCTCGGTGCCCTCCGGCAGGACGACGCGGCGCCGCACGGCTCGGGCCTGCTCCAGCAGCTCGTGCTCGAACATCATCGGGGTGACGCGGCCGCTACGGGCCAGCGAGATCCGTTCCAGCAGCGCGCCGGTGTCCACGTAGCGCTCGAAGAGGCCCAGCGCAGTCTCCGCCTTGCGGGGCGCCCCCGCGTTCAACTTGCCTTCCAGGGCGAAGAGTTGCCCGGCAGTCGGGAAGGAGCCGCCGGCCACGGAGATGACCGGAGTGCCCGGTGCGAGTCGCGCGGCCAGCTGGAGTATCTCCTCGCCGGGGCGTTCGTCCAGGGTCAGCAGCACACCGGCGATGGGCGGGGTCCCGGCGCTGTGCGCGGCCAGCGAGCCGACGACCAGATCCGCCCGGTCCCCGGGCGTGACCACCAGACAGCCCGGCGTCAGCGCCTTCAGCATGTTCGGCAGCATCGCCCCGCCGAAGACGAAGTCCAGCGCGTCCCTGGCCAGCCCGGAGTCGTCGCCGAGCAGCACCGTGGCGTCGAGCGCCGCGGCTATCTGGGCGACGGTCGGCGCGGAGAGCGCCGCGTCATCGGGCAGCACCGAACAGGGGACGGGCAGCCGGGCCGCCAGCCGCTCCGCGATGACGTCGCGGTCCTCGGCTGCCACCCGGTTCACGATCATCGAGAGGACGTCGCAGCCCAGGCCCGCGTATGCCCGGTAGGCATTGCGGGTCTCGGCCCGCACGGATTCCGCGGTCTGGCCCGTCCCGCCGACCACCACGATCACCGAGGCGCCGAACTCATTGGCGAGGCGGGCGTTGAGCGCCAGCTCGTCGGGGAGCTGGGTGGCGGCGAAGTCGGTGCCGAGTACCAGCACCACCTCGTACTTCTGGGCCACCTGATGGAAGCGCTCGACGAGCCGGGAGACCAGCTCGTCGGTGCCCTGCTCCGCCTGGAGCGCGGACGCCTCGTGGTAGTCCAGGCCGTAGGCCGACTCGGGGTCCTGGGGGAGGCGGTAGCGGGCCCGCAGCAGTTCGAACAGCCGGTCGGGTCCGTCGTGGACGAGCGGCCGGAACACCCCGACCCGGTCCACCTGACGCGTCAGGAGCTCCATGACTCCCAGATCGACGACCTGGCGGCCGTCTCCCCGGTCGATCCCGGTCACGTACACGCTGCGCGTCACGCGTGCTCTCCCGTCCAGATTGTGGTTTGGGATGGTATTGCCATGTTGACGATACCCGCGGGGACCCGGGCGCCGCCCGCCGGGCGAAGGGCCCTGACCCAAGGGGCGTACGGCCCGCCCCGGGGCTCACGGATCCGCTCGTCGGAGGGCCTGCCGGATGCCTCGCCGGACGCCTGCCCGGATGGCCCGCGCATGCGGCGGAACACCCGTGCGGGGATCCGCGGGGCGGCGGGGAGTGGCGGGGAGCGCGAGGTCCAGACCTGACGTGGGACAATCGACGTGGCTCACAGTACGGGGGATTCTCACGGGGGTTCTGTTTTCGCCCCCGAATCGAACGGCACCAGCGAGCAGGAGATACAGCACGATGCGCATCGGAGTTCTCACCGCAGGCGGCGACTGCCCGGGCCTGAACGCAGTGATCCGGTCGGTCGTGCACCGAGCCGTGGTGGGCCACGGAGACGAGGTCATCGGCTTCGAGGACGGGTTCAAGGGACTCCTCGACGGCCACTTCCGCCCTCTCGACCTCAACGCGGTCAGCGGCATCCTCGCCCGCGGCGGCACCATCCTCGGCTCGGCCCGGCTGGAGCGCGACCGGCTGCGCGAGGCCGCCGAGAACTGCGCCGAGCTCAGCCGCCGTTATGGCATGGACGCCCTCATTCCGATCGGCGGCGAAGGCACCCTCACGGCCGCGCGGATGCTGTCGGACGCCGGAATGCCCGTCGTCGGCGTGCCCAAGACGATCGACAACGACATCTCCGCCACCGACCGCACCTTCGGCTTCGACACGGCGGTGGGCGTCGCGACCGAGGCCATAGACCGTCTCAAGACCACCGCCGAATCGCACCAGCGGGTCATGGTCGTCGAGGTGATGGGCCGCCACGCCGGCTGGATCGCGCTGGAGTCCGGAATGGCGGGCGGCGCGCACGGCATCTGCCTCCCAGAGCGTCGGTTCCAGGTCGAGGACCTGGTCAAGATGGTCGAGGAGCGCTTCGCGCGCGGCAAGAAGTTCGCGGTCATCTGCGTCGCCGAGGGCGCGCACCCGGCCGAGGGCTCGATGCCGTACGCCAAGGGCGAGATCGATCAGTACGGTCACGAACGCTTCCAGGGCATCGGCAACCGGCTGGCCATCGAGCTGGAGACCCGGCTCGGCAAGGAGGCCAGGCCGGTCATTCTCGGCCACGTGCAGCGCGGCGGCACGCCGACCGCGTACGACCGGGTGCTCGCCACCCGCTTCGGCTGGCACGCGGTGGAGGCCGCGCACCGGGGCGACTTCGGCCGGATGACGGCGCTGCGCGGCAACGACATCAAGATGGTTCCCCTCGCCGACGCGATCACCCGGCTCAAGACGGTGCCCGCGGACCGGATGGACGAGGCGGAGTCGGTCTTCTAGATCCTTCCGGCCCCTTCCGGCTCCTTCCAGCCCCTCCCGGCCCGGACGGGCGCGACGGCGTCACAAGAGCTGACCGGCGGCCCTGACTGTCCCCCCGTGGACGGTCAGGGCCGCTTGCCGTTCCCCCTGGCCCCGACGGCTCAGGTCCTCTTCCGGAAGGCCGGTACCGGACCCGGCCACGGTGCCGGAATCCACTCTTGAGCCGGCGGCCCGGATCAACAAGGCTTACCCCTGTCCCGGACATGTCCCAACCCTGTCCGGACACTCATTTCAGGGGAGGACGCAGCGCATGGTGGTCGAGGGCAGGGCTCCGGATCCTCGGGAGGCGCGGAGTGCGGCCGAGTTCGTCGCCCTGCTGCGGGTGCTCAAGGACGCGTCCGGTCTGACGTTCCGCGAGCTGGCCCAGCGGGCGGACGCGGTCGGCGACGTCCTGCCGCGCTCCACGATCGCCAACATGCTCGGCCGTACGTCGGTGCCGCGCGAAGAACTCCTCGCCGCCTTCGTACGGGCCTGCGGCTGCGGCCCCACGGCCGTGGAGGACTGGCTCGCCGTCCGCAAGGAACTCGCCGTGCACGGGCAGCGGGACGGGCGCGTGGACGAGGCCGATGCCGAGAAGGAGCGAGGTACGGCGCAGGCCGGGGAGGTCCCGGCCGAGCCGGCCGAGCGGCTACCCGGGCCGGCCGTCGGAACGCCTCGTGCCCGTCCTGGGGGCCGACGGTTCCGGAACGTCCTGGTGGCCGCCGTCTCCCTGCTGGTGCTCGCGGCCGTCGCGGTGACCGTCGCCCTCCTCGTACGCGACGAACAGCCGTCGCCCTCTCCCGTCGCCGGGCCGGTGGCGGGGCGGACGGTGCAGATCCGGTCCGTCCACGCCGGGCTCTGCCTCTCCGAGAAGCGCGGGTCCGACAGCGGCCGGCTCTACCAGGCGCCCTGTGACGGGGAGACGCTCCCGGGCTTCTCCCTCCGTCCGCTGGGCGACGGCGTCTGGCGGATAGTGACCGACCACCCGGACTACGGCCCCGGCTGCACGGGCGTGTGGAACGGGTCGCGGGAGGTCGGCGCCCTGCTGCAGGACCAGGAGTGCGGGCGCCGCGGCGCCGCGGAGAGGTTCTGGATCGAGCCCCGGGGCCACCCCGTTGAGGGCTACCGGATCCGCCCCGTCCACACCCACCTCTGCGTCGGTGCCGAGGCGGGCAGCGTCGGGCGCGGCGCCGAGGTGGTGCAGAGGGGCTGCGACGGGGTGGACCGGGGGAGCCTGTTCTCCTTCGACCCGGTGGCGTCGGACGGCCCGGCGGCCTCGGACCGGGCCGGCGGCTGAGATCGGGGCCGCGGCCGAGATCGGGCCGCGGCCGAGGAGGACGGGCAGGGCGGCCACCGGAAGCCGGGCGGCTCAGACGGTCGTCCCCCGTACCCCCGCCGACTGCCAGAACCGTTCCACGATCTGCGTCAGGAACGCCCGCCCCGCATCCCCCGTCGACCCGGCCCGCTCCGTACCCGTGCTGCTCCAGCTCAGCGTCGACACCATCAGCGCCTGGTAGTCGGCGTGCAGCTGTTCCAGTACGTCCTGCAGGAAGCCGCGCTCCAGCGGCACCAGCTTCGCCACCGGCCGGACATGGGCCTGCCAGCGCGTCTTCACCGCCGCACGCAACAGCTCGGCCAGCTCCTCCTCCCGGCCGGACACCGTCACGAACCCGGCGGCGGTCAGCCCCAGCGCCTCGCTGAGCGCCGCGGACTGGCGTTCGTTGCCGCGCCAGCGCCCCGCTTCCTCCATCCGCAGATACGCGGTGGTGGTCAGCCCCAGCAGACGCGCCAGCTCCTCCACCGCCAGCTCCCGGGCCACCCGGTGCTCGCGCAGGGTGCGCGCGGCGGTGAGCAGTTCGCCCGGCGAGCACCACAACACTCCGGCCAGCGCGGTGAGTTCGTACTCGCTGGGGACAGCCAGTCCGCGTTCCCAGGCGACCACGGTCTCGGTGCTGACACGGAGTCCGTACTGCGCTCCGAGGCCGTACGCGACATGGCCGGGAAGCATCCCCAGGGCCTCGCGGAGTCGGCGCGCGGCGGGGGCATTGAACGGCGGAGAGGGGTGCACGGCCCCACCGTAGAAGTCAACACGTGGGCTGACTACGGTGTGTTCCGCCGATATCACAGCTCGTAGGAACGTCCTAGTGCCGGAGGTCCTCCGGTGCCGTGCGTTCCGGTCCGGCGGGACCGGTGCCGTGCGTCCCGGTCCCGCCGGCCTCGGGCCGTCCGGTCAGCGCTCCTGGGCCACCCATCGGTAGTGCAGCTCCGGACGCCCGATCTGGCCGTACTGCGGACTGCGCACCGCGCGCCCCACCGTCACCAGGTGTTCCAGGTAACGGCGTGCGGTGATTCTCGAGATGCCCAGCTCCGCCCCGGCGGCGCCTGCCGTGACCCCGTCCGGTGCGGCCCGCAGGGCGCGGGTGACGGCCTCCAGCGTCGGACCGCTCAGTCCCTTCGGCAGCCGGGCCGGCTGCGGTGCGCGCAGTACGCCGAGTGCCCGGTCCACCTCGTCCTGGCCGCTCGCCTCACCGGCCGCCGCGCGGAACTCGGCGTAGCGGACGAGCCGGTCGCGCAGGGTGGCGAAGGTGAACGGCTTCAGCACGTACTGGACGACACCGAGCGACACCCCCTCCCGGACCACCGCCAGATCACGCGCCGACGTCACCGCGATGACATCGGCCGAGTGCCCGGCCGCGCGCAACGAGCGCAGCAACTGCAGACCGTGCCCGTCCGGCAGGTAGAGATCCAGGAGCAGCAGATCGACCGGCGTACGGTCCAGCGCCCGCACCGCCTCCGCGCGCGAGTGCGCGACCGCGGCCACCGTGAATCCGGGGACGCGGCCCACGTACAGCTGATGGGCGTCCGCGGCTACGGGATCGTCCTCGACGACCAGTACCTGGATCACGCGGTGGCCTCCTTCGCCGTGCGCGCCGTGCGGCCGCCGCTGACCAGGGGCAGCCGTACCGTGAACTCCGCACCGCCGTCCGGGCCGTGATCCAGTGCGACCGTCCCGCCGTTGCGGTGCACCGCCTGCTGCACGAGGGCCAGCCCGATCCCCCGGCCCGCTCCGTGCGTCGACCAGCCCCGGTCGAACACCTCGGCGGCGTCGGCCGGATCGATCCCGGCCCCGGTGTCGGCGACCCGCAGCAGCAACTCGCCCTCCCCGGCGAGCGCGGTGACGGTGACCCGGGCACGGGCGGCCCGGCCCGGCCCGGTTTCCCGCTGGGCAGGCACGGCCGCACCGGTCCCCGTACCCGACGGACCCGTCGCCGCCTCCGACGCCGCGTCCACCGCGTTGTCGATCAGGTTGCCGAGAACCGTCACCAGGTCCCGATGAGGCAGCGTCGTGGGCAGGGCGCCGTCGTCGATCAGACTGTCGTCCGCGAGCACCAGCTCCACCCCCCGCTCGTTCGCCTGCGCGGCCTTGCCCAGCAGCAGTGCCGCCAGCACCGGTTCGGCGACCGCGCCCACCACCCGGTCGGTGAGGGTCTGGGCCAGCTCCAGCTCGGCGGTGGCGAAACCGACCGCTTCCTCGGCCCGGCCCAGTTCGATCAGCGAGACGACGGTGTGCAGCCGGTTCGCCGCCTCGTGCGCCTGCGAACGCAACGCCTGGGTGAACCCCCGCTCGGAGTCCAACTCACCGGACAGTGCCTGGAGTTCCGTGTGATCGCGCAGCGTCACGACGGTGCCGCGCTGCTCGCCGCCCACCACCGGGCGGGTGTTGACCACGATCACCCGGTCCGCCGTCAGATGCAGCTCGTCGACCCGCTCCTCGGAGGCGAGCAGCGCACCGGTCAGCCGCGCCGGCAGATCCAGTTCGGCGACCCTGCGCCCGACCGCGCCCGGTTCGAGACCGAGCAGTTCCCGGCCCGCGTCGTTGATCAGCGCGATCCTGCGCTGCCCGTCGAGCATCAAGAGCCCCTCGCGCACCGCGTGCAGAGTGGCCTGATGGTAGTCGTGCATGCGGCTCAGCTCGGCGGCGTTCATGCCGTGCGTGTGCCGTCGCAGCCGGGCGTTGATCACATACGTGCCGATGCCGCCCAGCGCCAGCGCCCCGCCCGCCGCCAGCCCCAGTGCCCCGAGCTGCGCCCGTACCTGCGAGGAGACCCGCTCGACCGTGATGCCCGCGCTGACCAGACCGGTGATCCGGCCGCCGTCCCGGATCGGGGTGACGACCCGGATCGAGGGACCGAGCGTGCCGGCGTACGTCTCCGTGAACGTTTCGCCACGCAGCGCCTGCGCGGTGTGCCCGAGGAACTCCTCCCCGATCCGGTTCCTGTCCGGGTGCGTCCAGCGGACCCGTTCCGGAGACATGATCGTGACGAAGGCGATCCCGGTGTCCCTGCGGACCTTCTCCGCGTACGGCTGGAGCACGGCGGAGGGGTCCGGGGTGCGGATCGCCTCCCGTACGGACGGCGAGTCGGCGATCGCCAGCGCCGCCGCCGTGACCTGCCGGGTCGCGGCCTCCTTCGCCTGCCCGCTGCCGGAGACGTAGGCGAAGAACGCGCACCCCGCCACCACGGCGGCGACCAGCACCACCTGCATGGCGAAGAGCTGGCCTGCCAGGCTGCGCGGACGGGTACGGGGGCGGGGAAGACGCATGGCACCAGTCTGCCTGGCCGAAAACATATGAACGAAATGCACGAAACAGTGACCGGCATCACAAGCGGAGGGATAGTCGCCGGGACCCCCAGGGACGGGGGAGCGACCAGGACGAACCGAGGAGACCCCCGTGGGAGTGGCAGCCGCCAAGCGGGACCGTACGCATTATCTGTATCTCGCCGTGATCGCGGCCGTGGGGCTCGGCATCCTCGTGGGCTTCGTGGCTCCGGGCGTCGCCGTCGAACTCAAGCCGATCGGCACCGGGTTCGTGAACCTCATCAAGATGATGATCTCGCCCATCATCTTCTGCACGATCGTGCTGGGCGTCGGATCGGTACGCAAGGCCGCCAAGGTCGGCGCGGTCGGTGGCCTCGCTCTCGGCTACTTCCTGGTGATGTCGACCGTCGCGCTCGCCATCGGTCTGCTCGTCGGCAACATCCTGGAGCCCGGCCAGGGCCTCCACCTCACCGAAGCCGTGCGCGCCGCCGGTGAGAAGCAGGCGGCGGGCGCCAGCGAGTCCACCGTGGACTTCCTCCTCGGCATCATCCCGACGACGATGGTCTCCGCCTTCACCGGCGGTGAGGTGCTGCAGACCCTGCTCATCGCCCTCCTCGCGGGCTTCGCGCTCCAGGCCATGGGCTCCGCGGGCGAACCGATCCTGCGCGGCATCGGCCACATCCAGCGCCTCGTCTTCCGCATCCTCGCCATGATCATGTGGGCGGCCCCGGTCGGCGCGTTCGGCGCGATGGCGGCGGTGGTCGGCGAGACCGGCGTCGACGCACTGAAGTCGCTCGCGATCATCATGGTCGGCTTCTACGTCACCTGCGCGATCTTCGTCTTCGTGGTGCTCGGCACGATCCTGCGACTGGTCGCCGGGGTCAACCTGATCTCTCTGCTGAAGTACCTGGGCCGCGAGTTCCTGCTGATCCTGTCCACCTCCTCGTCGGAGTCCGCCCTGCCGCGGCTCATCGCGAAGATGGAGCACCTCGGGGTCAGCAGGCCCGTCGTCGGCATCACCGTGCCGACCGGCTACTCCTTCAACCTCGACGGCACCGCGATCTACCTCACGATGTCCTCGCTCTTCATCGCCAACGCGATGGGTGACCCGCTGAGTGCGAGTGAGCAGATCTCGCTCCTCCTCTTCATGATCGTCGCCTCGAAGGGCGCGGCCGGAGTCACCGGCGCGGGCCTCGCCACCCTCGCGGGCGGCCTCCAGTCGCACCGCCCCGGCCTGGTCGACGGCGTCGGCCTGATCGTCGGCATCGACCGCTTCATGAGCGAGGCCCGCGCCATGACGAACTTCGCGGGCAACGCGGTCGCCACCGTCCTCGTCGGCACCTGGACCAAGGAGATCGACAAGGAGCGGGTCGACCAGGTCCTCTCCGGAGCGCTCCCGTGGAACGACCAGATGCTCAACCAGGAAGCCGACCACGGCGACGGCACGGGCACCGTTCCGGAACCGCGGGACAGTGACCAGGAGCCCGCCGCGGCGAAGGCGTAGCCGCCCGGGACCCCGGTACCAACAGCAGGGCCGTCGCGGAAGCAGC
>NZ_JBHVFF010000264.1:0-12429 GCF_042801895.1 Streptomyces sp. NPDC057543
GCCGGAATTGAGTCGAGGTGTACTCGCTGCCGCGATCGCTGTGGATTACGCAGCCCGGCTCCAGGTTCCCCCGGCCGTGGGCCATGTCCAAGGCGGCCTACCTGCCGACGGCCGAGGGCTGGCTCTACCTCGCCAGCGAGAGCGTCCGTGCAGTAGCTGACGTCATCTATGCATTCCGAAGATCCGTCCGCGATGCGGCACGTTGCCCAACCGGCTCCACTGAGCTCCCAGCTGAACTGGAGACTCGGCATTTGTTCCTCTCCCCGTGATCGTCTACGGAGACGGTACAGCCAAGGTCGGCGGAGTCTTAATGGGCGAGTCAAGCGCCGGTGGTTGCGCTCAGTAGCCGAAGAAGTGATACGCCGGGTTCCCAGCCTGCGGTTACGTAATCGATCAACGCTGTGACCTGCTGCTGAGCTGTCGGCAGTTGTCAGCGTTGGCCATCATTGAGCGCCCTTCCACGGCCCCGAGACTGCTCCGGGAGGGCGCTCCGTGGTGCGATGGCAGAAGAGTCACGGGTCCCTGGCCGCCAGACTCGGCGGACTCGTAGTCTCCAGGCCATGGAATGGACAGCGTTGGTCGCCACAGTGGTGGGTGCGGTTGTCGGGGTGGGCAGCACGCTCGCCACAGACCGAGTGCGTTGGCGAAGAGACACAGGCGAGCGGGACAGAGAGACCCTGCGTACGGTGTCTGCCCAGTTCCTGGAGGCCCTGACTGAGGCGCGCGACGCCATAAGCGATGCCAGCCGATCGGAGCACCTACCAGGGGATGAACGGGCCCAGCTCGCTCGCGCCAGCATCCTGGCCCACGGCGTGCACTCGAAGCAGTACCAACTGGAGCTACTGGCCACACCGGAGGTGGCCCGGTCCGCCAGGGATGCCGCCTACCAACTGCTGCTCTACCGGGACGCGGTGGTCGCCGGACATCTGCGTGACGATCCTGAGTGCACACAGGTACGGCGCGCCTTCCGGGAGGCCCGCCAGAAGCTCATGGCTGCCATGCGGTCTTCACTGGCTCGCCCCTGAGAGCCTTCGACCGCAGATTCCCGCCCTGCCCTGGCACACGTGTGGCTCCTTGTCCTTGAGCCTGAGATCGCCGACACGTGTGGGACGACGTCGACGGACTGTGCCGCTCCCGGCAATGTGCGTCGCTCCGCTTCGCTGGCACCGAATGCGGCAGGTTGACGCCAAGGCTCGTGCGGGGGAGTCGTGGCAGGAAGGTGGCCACGTGTTCGTCACTCGGACCGGTCGCCCGGTCAAGCCGCGGAACGTCTACCGCTCCTTCACTCACGTTGCCGAATCCGCCGGCCTCCGGGTGATCAGGTTGCACGATGCCCGGCATGGCTGCGCGACTCTGTTGACCGCGGCCGGTGTCGCTCCCCGCGTGGTGATGGAGATCCTCGGGCACAGCCAGATCAGCATCAACATGGATGTCTATACGCACGTCGTCCAGGACACGCAGCGTGAGGCGATCAGCCACATGGACCGGCTGCTCGAGAAGCGTCCCGGCCGTGAGTGACCGTCGCCGTTGATGTCATCTGTGGATGTCAAAGGCCACCTAGGAACGTTCCCAGGTGGCCTTTGCGCTTGTGCCCCCGGCAGGATTCGAACGAGTAATAGTCAAGACTTGTGGATCGCGATCAGGGGGGTCGCGTGCCGCCTTCGAGGCACCGCCATCGAGACAGACCCGATGCCGCATGCCCGACCGGATGTTGGCTGCCGCTTATCAGATCGCGGGGTCGTCGGCGTGCGCAGGTACGGCGCACGGACGCAGGACCATGAGCGAGTCTTCCAAGGCTGCCACCATGGCAAAGGGGAACCGGTCGAGCTCAAGGCAGAGTGCAACGTCGTCAGGGTGCACTCCCTGACGCACCCCCTCCGCAAGCTCGGCAGCGGCGCGCGACTTGGCAGCTCGGCGGAGGAACACAGAAGCGTCCGCCTCGGCGCCGGCCGACCTGCAAGCGATATATTCAGCGCACGCCAAATCTTCATCGGCCTGTCCGTCTTCGCCGGTGACCACGAACGACATTGTCGGTCTTGCGTGTCCGCAAGAGCCGAGCGGTCGCCTCCGCCACCACGAAGCTGGCGCACAGCACCAACGGTGCATCCTTCACGGCAAGGGCGCCGACCGTCCCCGCGGTGGTCTTCTGCACAACGGTCCGTCCGCGAAGGTCAGCCGCCCGCAGCGTGCCTGGAGAGTTGACCATGTCGAACCCAGCCGCGGGCGGTCCGTCTTTGAGTGCCACCCAATCCGGGTGGCGGGTCTTCAGCGCCAGAGCGTCGTCCAGTGACTCGGAAAGAACGATCTTTTCCGCCCCCTGGGCAAAGGCCCAGGCAGCCACGGTGAAAGTACGCATGACGTCGACCACGACCGCCACGGACGGGACCTCGACCAGCTCAGCGATACTGACGAAACGAGCGTCCATTCCGATCATGCTGGCGTAGTCTACTCAGGCCGCTTGCGTCTCGGTGCGTTCGACCAGTCGGCCGTTTTCGAAGCGTGCGCCCGCGCGCACCAGTGGCACGAGCTGGGCGCCGGTGATCGCGCGCCAGCAGGTCTGGGCGGACTCGACGAGCTTGAACATCATGGCCAGTGCAGCGGCCGGGCTGCCGGCCCCGCGGGTAACCTTCGTCCTCAGCTTGACCGTGGAGAACGTCGACTCGATGGGATTCGTGGTCCGCAGGTGAACCCAGTGCTCCGCCGGGAAGTCGTAGAACGCCAGGAGCTCCTCCCGGTCGTCGGTGATCTTCGCGACGGCCTTGGGCCACTTGGTGCCGTAGGTGCGGGCGAAGGCCTCGATCGCCTTCTCGGCATGGGCCCGGTTCTCGGCGTTGTAGATCTCCTGCATGGCCTTCGTCGCGCCCAGCTGTGCTGATTTCGGAAGTGAGTTCGCGACATTTGGGGCCTTGTGGACCCAGCAGCGTTGATGCCGGGCGGTGGGGAACACCTCGGCCAGGGCCTTCCACGGGCCCATCGCGCCGTCGCCGATGACCAGCTCTGGGTCGCGCATGCCGCGGCGGCGGCAGTCGCGCAGCAGGTCGGCCCAGGACTCGGTGCTCTCACGCAGGCCCTCGGCCAGCGCGATCAGCTCTTTGGTGCCGTCCAGGCGGACGCCGAGCAGGACCAGGACACACGAGTGCGCCTGGCCGAGCCGGATCTTGGGGTGCACGCCGTCGGCCCAGACGTAGACGAAGTCGCGGTCGGACAGGTCGCGGTCCTGGAAGGCAGCGTGGTCGTCCTGCCACTGCTTCGTCAGCCGGGTCACGGTCGCGGGCGACAGGCCGGCCGTGCCGCCGAGGAACTGCTCCAGCGCGGGCACAAAGTCGCCTGACGACAGTCCGTGCAGGTAGAGCAGCGGCAGCACTTCGGAGATCTTCGGGGACTTGCGGCACCATGGGGCCAGGATCTTCGAGGAGAACCGCTTGCGCTCGCCGGTGGCCCCGTCGACGCGACGGTCGTTCACTCGGGGTGCGGTGACCTCGACCGGGCCAGCCGCGGTGACGATGATCCGGGACCGGTGGCGGCCATTGCGGACCACCAGGCGCCGGCCCTGCTCGTCGGTCTCAGCCGCCAACTCGGCTATGTACTGGTTGACTTCCGCCTCCAGCGCGGCGGCCAGCATCCGTCGGGCGCCCTCTCGCACAATCTCGTCGATCAAGGAGCCGGTCTGGGTGAAACCGTCGTCAGTGACTACGCTCAGCACGGGCGTGCCTTCCCGACCCGCGCGCCAACGCGGGCCTACTCGGTGACCATCACAGGATCAATCGGGAAGGTACGCCCTCCGCGTCCCTCCGGGAACTGATCCACAAGTCCTGAGCATTGCTCGATTCGAACCTGCGACACCCGCTTTAGGAGAGGCCCTATAACCTGCCCTGTCTGTGTTGATCTTCCCCCGGATTCACCGTTCTGGCTGGTCAGCGCGGTCCAGCCTTCCGTCCCCGTCGGATCGTTCCCGGCCTTTACTCGGCCTTCCGTTCCCCTGACGTTCCCCATGTGGGCCCCCGGACCTGTGGGAACGGAGGTCGGGGGAGTCGGCTGAGGTCAGCCGCGGCCGTCGAAGCGGTGAGCACCGCAGAACCCTTGGGGGCGACAAAGGCCCCGCCCCCATCAGGGGATCGGGGCCCTCGGCCGTCTGCGCGGGCCGTTCGTAGCCGCTGGTCACAGGCTACTGGTCCGGCTGGTGCGCTCGCGGTGTCCGGCCTCGATCTGCGCCTTGCTCATCGTCGAGGTGTGCCGGTCGATCGCCCCAGCCAGCTCGGGGAAGTCGCGCAGGCTCTCCCGGTACTGGGCGGGCCGGATGCCCTCGAAGAGGTTCTCCGGTCGGTTGATCGCGGTCATGGGACCACCGTCCTTTCTGGATTCCTCCAGTTCGGCGGTGGTGCGGGAGACGGTGCCGGCCAGCGCGTCGATCCGGTCGCGCTCGGCGAGGAGCCGGCGGTGGTGACCGCGCAGCGCCTCCACCTCATCGACCTGCAAGGCCAGAATCCGCCCGATCTCGGGCAGACCCAGGCCCAGCGCCCGCAGCACGAGGATCTGTTGCAGCCGGAGCAGCTCGCCCTCCCCGTAGCAGCGGTGGCCGTTGGAACCGGTCCCCGCGGGCGTCAGCAGGCCGATCTCGTCGTAGTGCCGCAGCGTTCGAGCCGTCACACCGGACATCCGGGCGACCTCCGCGATCGGCCAGACCATCGCCGCCTCCCCTCACGATCACCTCACCAGCTGCCGCTGCGGCAACCGCAACCCCGGAGCCCAGAAGCCCCGCGACCCGGCCCGTGATCACCGCCAGCGGCCCTGGATCACCGCACCTGGACGCGCACCGTGTGCGTGGCGCCGCGGCTCCGGCTGAGGTCGCCGAAGGTCACGGTCACCGACGAACCGGTCCGGACGTCGGTGACGGTCGCCGCCTTGGACAGGACGGACTTGACGGGCCGCTGCCAGGTGAGGGTGAGGCCGGTGACGGTGCGGGACGGGTCGGAGACACAGATCGTGGCGGTGCCGTCGCGCTTCTCGTGGATCTGCGCACAGACCGGCGCACTCGCCGTGACCTTGCCCGCCGTGCCCGCCGCCCAGAAGTTGACGCCGGTGAAGCCGAGGGAGGGAACTCTGATGCCGGTGCGCCCGGCGTCGTTGGCGAGGATCTGCAGCCAGCCGGTGTCCGCGGCACGGTCGGCGGTGCGCTTGCTGCTCGCGCCCGGCAACAGGATGTACGCGTACGAGCTGTTCGCCGGATCGGTGCCGTGATCCTTCCAAAGGGTCATGTACCGGCGGGTGTTGGGCGTGGCCGTACCGTCGTCGTTGATGTCCTTCCAGGCGCCGGTGCGCTCCTCGCGCAGCGCGTGCAGTTCGGTGCCGCCGGGGAAGACGTACCCGGCGTGCCGGTCGAGGTGGGCCCAGGTGGTGGTGCGGGTGGTGGTCCAGCCCTGGGTGGCGGGCTGGGCCACGCCGTCGAGCAGCAGCTGCTGTGTGCCGCTCGCGCCGAGGCAGCGGTTGTCGACGACCGTCTCGACGCCCGCGCCGTCGGCGGAGGTGATGCCGGAGCCGAGGCAGACCACGCAGTCGTCGAGCCAGAACCACGACTTGCGGGCGTGCATCGTGCTCGCCAGGCCCTGGAGGTGCTGGCCGGTGGTGCCGAATTCGCCGTCGCCGGTGCCGCCGACCCACTTCGTGCCCGGCTTCGGGTTGGCCCAGGCGCCACCCTGCCCGTCGGCGAGCTTCTTCCGGGAGACGGTAATGCCGGGCAGCCGGTACGGGTCGACGGTCGGCCAGTACGCGTCCGAGTACTGCTCCAGACCCGCGCCGTCGCCCCACCACTGGAGCCAGCCCGCGCCGGTGTGCCAGCCGCGCTTGTTCTCCCCGTTGCCGAACTCGTAGTGGGCGATCCGATCGGAGGCCATCGAGAGACCGGCACCCCAGCCGCGGCGGCGGTGGGTGGTCCGGTCCATGTTGTGGAAGGAGCGGTGCGCGGCCGGTTCCGGTGACGTGGTGACGGTCGTGTCATCCAACAGGGTTTGCAACCGGGCAGTGTTGACCAGGCTCAGGGAGCCGGCCCTGAGCGCCGGGGCGTAGTAGTCGCGTTGCAGCCAGCCCTTGACCATGGCGCGCCAGCGGGCGTTCTCCTCGGGGCCGGCGCCCATGCCGAGCAGCACGATGGAGGCCATCACGCCGTGGGCGCGGGTGTGGTCGCTGGCCCCGACGCGGGTGATGCCGCGGCCCGAGACGTTGTCCATCATCAGGCCGTCGTAGATGAATGGGGCGATGGCCGCGTCGATGGTGTCCAGGAACTGCCGGCTGCCCGGATCGGTGATCTCCCAGGTCGAACCGCGCAGCAGGGCGAAGAGCCGGCCCAGCCCGTCGTTGAGGACCGCGCCGTAGCCACCGATGTACGGGATGGAGGTGTGCTGGACGAAGGAGCCGTCCGGGTAGAAGCCGTCGCCGGTCGTGACGTACGGGAAGACCGGCGAGAGCGCGGCGACCGCCAGCGCGATCTTGGCTGTATTGGCACCAACGATGCCGCGCAGGATCATGCCGCGGCACAGGTCGACGCGGTTGGCGCCGGTGCTGGTGCCGGTGTACGAGCCGACGGCGGAGTCGGGCAGGAACTTGTCCACAGCGTTGCAGTAGTTGGCACGTTGGGCGTCCGACAGGGCGTCGTACAGCAGCACGCAGGTGTCCATGAGGGCCTGGGGCGCGCCGATCTGCCAGTTCCACCAGTTCCCGTAACGGGCGGTCGTCTCGTTGAAGACGTCGGCGTACAGGTGGTCGAGGCCGGTGATGACCGCGTCCCTGAGATCGGTGTCGCCGGTGACCCCGGTGCCGGGCTGGGAGTATGCCTCCGCCATGGTGCGCAGCCGGTTGTAGCCGGTGTTCATGTTGGCGGAGAAGTTGAACGACTCGGTGTCGGTGTCCGGTTCGGGGTCGAGATAGACCAGGTCCGGCCAGAGGGAGCCGCGCGCGGGGGCCATCGTGGAACGGTAACCGGTTGCCTGGGCGCCGAGGTCGGCGAGCTTGGACTTGAAGGGCTCAGCGGTCGGGCTGAAACCGGTTCCCAGGTACAGATCGCGCCACTTCGCACGCAGGGCGGCGAACTCGTCGGCGGCGTCGGCCGCGGTGGTGGAGGCGGCGGATGCAGGGAGGGCGGCGGGGGCGGAGGCGGACGCGGCGGTCGGCAGGCCGAGGGCGAGCGCCGCACCGCCGCCCGTGGCCAGCAGGGCGCGACGGGACCAGGCAGTTGTCATCGAAGCTCCGGGGGAGAGTGAGCCAGTGCGGGAATGCCAGCGTAGTAAGCGTTTTCTAGCATGGGGGCGTTGAGGTACTCAAGGGGTCGCCCGGGTCGCCGTACGGCCCGGCGGGGGCGAGTCCACCCGGGGCGGTCCGCGCCGGCGGAAGCCGTTTGCTTGGTGGGCCGGGGGGTGGAAGTGGGTAACCGGCTGCCGGTGTAAGGGAGTTCAGCGAGCCGGTACGGGGGGAAGTTGGTATCGTCGCCGACGGTGACCAGCAGAACTGCGGCGGTCCTGACGCCGACGCCGGGCACCCTTCAGGGGTGCGGCCCGGCCACGTGTGGGCCGAGCCGCACGGCTGGCATGGGTCAGGACGTGGCGGGCTTCGGCTTGGCCGGGGCGCGCTTGCGGGTGGGGCTCGGCGGCGGGGTCGGCCTTGGTGCGGCGGGTCCGCTTGGCGGCGGGCTTGGGCTCCGGCTGGGGCTGGGGCTGTTCGTCGATGCCGGTTCTGGCACAGGTTCTGTGATGTCGTCGCGCTGAGTGATCAGTCCTCTTGGATAAATTCAGAGCGCTGGGGTCAGGGTGCTCGTATGATCGCGGGCGGGATGGGGCTCGTAGCGCAGCGGTTGTCGCGCCTTCACCGCATGTGGGAGGACGCCGGTTCGAATCCGGCCAGCCCCATCCCACTCTGGCTCATGCCAGCAGGACGCGATTCCGTAGGAGTTGGAAGCCCGCGCGCCCGAACATCTGGCGCTTGAACATCTTGATCCTGTTGACGTGTCCTTCGACAACGCCCGAATTCCAGGGCAGGGTCAGGCCAGCAATGACAGCATCACGGTCGCGTTCCAGCCCTGCGGCGAGGGTGTGGAGGCTGGGAAGGTCGTCCTGTCGGACGGCGTCAAGCCAGTCCGGCAGGCGTTCGCCCTGGCGCTCGGTCAGCATGGTCGCGAAGGACCGAACGTGGCGGCTGAGGGCGGCGATCTCAGGACAGTTGGTCCAGACGTTCTTGAGCTGAAGCTGTTCGGACTCGGTGAGGGCCTCGGGGCGGCGGAGGATCCATCCGGCAACCGAGCGGGGCGAGGGCGGCCGGGCCGTCACCGGCCGCGGTGATGTCCGCTTGAGGTGCAGGTAGGCGCGGACGCGCCCGTAGCTCCCCTGGTAGCCGAGGGGAACGATCTCCTCCCACAGTTTCCAGGCATTGGTGCAGCCCTCGCTCCAACGGTCGTCAAGGTATGGCTTGTACTCGTCCAGGACGGAGGTCCGGTTCTGCCACTGACCGGTAAAGAGGTCTTCCGGCCGTGCGGCGTCGGCGAAACGCTGGACGGTGCCATAGGTCATGCCGAGCTGCCGCTGGATCGAGCGCCGGCTGTGCCCGGCCTCGATCAGGGCGTGGATCGTGGCGTGCCTGGCCCTGGTGCGGTCGGCAAATCGGCTGCTGGTCGTCCACGGTGAGGTCGCGGACTCAGCTGCCGCATCTGGTTCTGCCTCGGGTTGCGGGACGGTGGGAACGAGAACGTTCAGGCAGCGGCGGTGCTGGGAGACGCTTCGTTCGGCGGCTTCGCTGAGGTTGTGCCAGAGATGCCATCGGTCGGCGACCTGGACCGCCTGGGGCGCACCGGCGCTGGCACCCTCGGCGAAGAACGGAGCCCGGTCCCGGCCACCTCGATCCCCGGCCGCTTGGCCAGCCAGGCCGCGAGGCTGGCCGCTTCCCGGTCAGGCAGCAGGTCGACCGGCCGGCGGGTCTCGACATCGACCAAGACGGTTCCGTAGTGCCGGCCTTTGCGGGTGGCGTACTCGTCGACACCGACCACCCGCGGGGTGGGCGGCTGCGGTTCTGGCAGTTCGTCGACAAGTCGCAGGATCGTGCTCCGACTGACGCCGACGCCGAGCACCTGGGCCATGCGGGTTCCGGCTCGACCGGCCAAGGCCAGCCCGATGTCGGACAGCGTCGAGCGAAGGCGTTCGGTCCGCTGGCCGTGACGCCGGGGCATCCCTGGTATCTGCTCGACGAATGTCCGGCGCCTACAGGACGCATTCGGACAGGCAAATCGCCGAACCCTCAATCGGAGCACCACGTTTCTGCCACCGCTCGGCACGTCAGTGGGAAACCGCAAGTAGGAGCCATGAACACGGCCCGACCACGTCCCGCACAACGGACATGACGCTCCTGCCGTCGTACACCGGACATCAACGCGCACTATCGCGATGCTCACGTCCAGCGACAGCACTACCACGTCCGCTACCGACGGGAACAACAGATCCTTCAGCCGAACCGCAAGGTCATCCACGGCCCGGAACTGTCAGCCCAGCCACCCGGACGGGCAGCCTTTTTTTCGGGCAACCTTGAGGATCCTCTCTCCGCCCGCTCCGTCACTCACCGTGGCCAGACCACAGGACGGGTCTGTCAATCGAGCGGTGTATCGAGGGTGGTTGGGGTTACTGACGGGCTGCGGTGAGCCGGTCGTCGAAGGTGATGTCGAAGGCGTTCAGGGCGGTCTTCCAGCGCATGGTCCAGCGGGCCTGACCTCGGCCGGTGGGGTCCAGGGGCATGACCGCCATGTAGACGCACTTCAGGGCGGCGGTCTCGTTGGGGAAGTGTCCGTGGGCCTTGACCGCCCGGCGGATCCGCGCGTTCACCGATTCGATCGCGTTCGTCGTGCAGACGATGCGGCGGATCTCGGTGTCGAAGCGGAGGAACGGGGTGAATTCCTCCCAGGCGTTCTCCCAGAGCCTCACGATCGCCGGATACTTCCTGCCCCAGGCGTTGGCGAACTCGGCGAACCGGTCGAGGGCAGCCTCCTCGGTCGGCGCCGTGTAGACGGGCTTGAGGAGCTTGGCGATCTTGTCCCAGTCCTGGCGGGCGGCATAGCGGAAGGAGTTCCGCAGCAGGTGAAGCCGTAAGGAATCAAGGTGTCGCTTCCAGGGATGCGTCTCGTTGATCTGGTATGGCGATTTCGGAGGGGGATCTCGGGCAGCTCGCTGTCCGGTTCGAGGTACTGCTGCCACACCTGGACGAACGACAGCGGCGTCTACTGATGGGGTCCGAGGCGAGGCTGCTGGGGCATGGGGGCGTTCGGGCCGTTGCACGGGTCACGGGGGCCAGCGAGACTACGGTTCGCCGGGGTGTCTTCGAGCTGGAGGCCGGCGAAGGCGTGGTAGCCGCGGGGCGGATTCGGCGGCCGGGCGGCGGCCGCAAGCGAGCCGAGGAGCTGGACCCGGAACTGGTGCCCGCGTTGATGGCACTGGTGGAGCCGGATGAGCGGGGCGATCCGATGTCTCCGCTGCGGTGGACGACGAAGTCCCTGCGCAATCTGGCGGACGAGTTGACCCGGCGGGGACATCCGGTCTCCGCGATGACGGTGGGACGACTGCTGAAGCACAACGGGTTCTCCCTCCAGGCCCAGGCCAAGACGCTGGAGGGTAAGCAACACCCCGACCGCGACGCCCAGTTCCGCTATATCAACGGGCAGGCCAAGCAGCACCTGGCCGAGGGCGAGCCGGTCATCAGCGTGGACACGAAGAAGAAGGAGATGGTCGGCCGGCTGCCCAACCCGGGCCGTCAGTGGCGCCCGAAGGGCGACCCGGTCCAGGTTGATGACCACAGCTTCTTCTCCGGGCCTACGGGCGAAGCCGCGATTCCGTACGGGATCTACGATCTTGCGGCAGACACCGGCTGGGTCAACGTCGGCACCGACCACGACACTTCGGTCTTCGCGGTCGCCTCCATCCGCCGCTGGTGGCAGGCCCGAGGCCGACACGACTACCCGCGGGCCGCCAGGCTGCTGATCACCGCCGACGCCGGTGGTTCCAACGGCTACCGCTACCGGCTCTGGAGAGCGGAGCTGGCTAAGCTCGCCTTCGAGACGGGTCTGACGATCACCGTCTGTCACTTCCCACCCGGCACCCAATGCCGTTGCTTGACTACTGAACTATCGCGGGGTGCAGCGTGATGACTTTGGCTGTGACCTGTCGTGTCGGCCGCCGGTCGCGGGTGTTGATCCGGTAGGAGAGCTTCGAGGAGTACTTCGAGTCCGGGCGCTTCAGATGCCGGTCCGCCTCCCGCAGGCGCCTGGCGCCGTTGTCGAGCTTCCGGTGAACCTTCGCTGCCAGCACTACCAAGAACTCTTTGATCTTCGTGGGCGTGTCCGTGCACTGGCGGACCACGCTGCGCCGTGCGTGCTTGAGGACCTTGACGAAGGAGACCCGGTCCGGATCGATCCTGTTGTCGTCGGCCAGAGCGATGATGACCTGCGTGAGGCAGTGGTGTACGACCAGATGTGCCCAGACCTCCTGGCGCACCAGATCCGGGTCGCCTGAACGCAGGACCTCGGCCGGCCCACGCTGGAAGGTCTTGATCTGCCGGAATGCCGACTCCGCCTCCCACCTCGAGTGGTAGATTCCCGCCAACTCCGCCGCCGGATAAGCAATTGGGTCCACCAGATCGGTCAACAGCCTGACCACTTCGCCGCTGTCGACGCGGTACTCGATCACGCGGACCAGCACTCCGCCGGGATGCGCGCCTTTCTGCCCGGCCAGGTTCATCCTTGCCAGGTAGGTCCCGTCGGGCAGGTGCTCGACCGGGCGAGCCGCGACGCTCGAGCGTGCCCGGATCAACAGATGGGCACCGGCCCCGGTATATGCCTTCCATAACGCAACCCCGGGAAAGCCCCGGTCCATGATGGCCAGCATCCCGGCGGCTGAGTCGGCCATTTTGATCGCCAGCTCCGGCTCGCCGCCGTTGAACCCGCCCACCGCCGCGTCAATCTGCGCATGTGTGCCGCACTCGGTCAGCGTCACGACCCGCGCCTGCGGGAAACCCGCAGGCTGGCCGTTCTTGACCGGCCCGCCGAACGCGGCCCGATTGGCCGTCGTATCCGGCACGTCCAGCACGAACCCGTCCACTGCGGCCAGCCGCATCCCGCGATAGAAGGCGCTCTTCAAACCGACGGCAGCCAGCGGGCCAGCCAGCTCGCGGAACAACGTCTCCAAGACCCGCGGTCCCAGACGCCTGCGCGCCCGCGTGAACGAAGACTTGTTGGGAATACTCTCGCTCAACTCCTGGATGCTGCTCTCTGTGTCGTTGATGGTGTCCGGGCTACTGTCATCTGTACGACCGTCTAACTGATCGTTTCAGAATGAGATCGGTGTGTTGGCTTGGCAGTTGGGTGTTGTGTCGGCAGGATCTTCCGGGTGTCTGCTGATCTCGTGCCCGATG
>NZ_JBHVFF010000265.1:0-12327 GCF_042801895.1 Streptomyces sp. NPDC057543
CGGCCGGGGGCACTCCCCGGCGTGTGGGGGTCCTCACCGGCGCCGGCCGGCCCTTAACACGACGCGGGGGCGGCCCACCCAGGCGGATCGGGTGGGCCGCCACGTGCGGTGGTGTGACCCGAGGCCGGTGCGGACGTCAGAGTCTGTGGAAGAACGGGTCGTACGGCTCACCGAGGACGGCCCGGCCGATGGTGGCCAGCACGTGGTCGTCGTTGTCGTGGAGCTTGTACAAGGTCAGATCGCGCAGGATCCGCTCCACCGGGCTAGGGCGGATCAGGCTGCGGGCGCCGCACGCGCGGATGACGTGGTGCACTGTTTCTTCCGCCAGGTGTCCGATCACGTGCCAGGCCCTGCTGCCGGCGATCCGGGCCTCGTCGAGGCTGCCTTCGTCCCACAGGCCTGCGACGTGGCGCAACCAGAGGCGGGCGGTCTCGACATTGATCGCCATGCTGCCCACCCGCTGCTGCACATAGGGATCACCGCTCTTGCCCTGCCGTTTCACATACGCGAGCCCGTACTCGTATGCGGCCAGGGCGCCGCCGAGAAAGCTGGCTGCGTACTGCGGGATGAAGGCGGTCTGCCACTGCCCGTCGAAGTAGCCGCCGGGGCCGCCGATGAGATGCTCGCGCGGTATGAAGGTGTCGTGGAAGCGCACCACATGGCTGGCCGTCGCGCGCATGCCGACGGGGTCCCACCACGACGTGTCCACGGTCACGGTCGGGTCCGACAGGTCGCAGGCGAGTAGCAGGAGCCTGCCGTGGACCTCCCGGGTTTGGCGCGCTCCGCCGGGGCCGACCGGATCGACGAGGAGGATCGCCCACTGTGCGCCGGTGGCACCGGTGGCGAACGCCTTGCTGCCGCGGAGGGTCCAGCCGTCCTGGACGGGGGTCAGCGTGGTGCCGAAGCGAGCGCTCTCGCCCGGCTTCGGGGTCTGGGGCTCGCCGCTCCAGGCGACCCATTTCTCCCCGTGTTCCACCACACCGGTGAACCAGCGCCGCTTCTGCTCCGAGGTGGCGAGGGCGTCGATGAGGACAAGTGAGTTGGCGTGCCCTTCCCAGCAGCGGGCCAGCGACAGATCGGCCTTGGCCAGCGTGGTGGTCATCTCCCACAGGGGGAGGGTATTGCGTTCCGCGGGGCCGTAGCCCAGGCCACCGTACTCCCGGGGCACGGCGGCGCCCAGGAGACCGTTGGAGAACAGATCGTCGAAGTCTTCGGCGGGATAGGCGGCCGTGCGGTCGTACTCATCGGCGCGGGGGGCGAATCTGTCTTCGGCGAGCTTCGCCATGGCGCCGAGAACTGCCCGGTCGTCGCCGACCGTCGGTTTGCGGGCCGGACGGGTGGCGTGGCCCAGGTCGTCGGTCATGTGCGGGTGGCCTCTTCGAAGCGGAAGAAGTGGGCGCGGTACATCGTGTTCGGTATCCGGGATTCGGTGGGTTGGACGGTATGGACATCGATGGTCAGCAGGCCGCGGTTGAGGTAGCCGACGAGGAAGACCTGCCGGGAGCCGAGCGGGCCTTCGGCGAGAAAGGCCACGGCCGCGGTGGCGTCGATGTCGTCGGCCAGCGGGACGGCGGGCAAGACGGCGCCGGTGACGGGTGTCGTGGTCGGTGCGAGTGCGCCTTGTGAGGGCTCCGGGCCGCCGCGTTCGGTGATCCGCAGCGTGAGCCGGCTGTGGTCGAGCGCGGCATCGACCACGTGGATGCCGGTGGCGGTGGTGTCGAAGTTGACCCAGCCGCCTGCCAGTGGTGCCGGATCGACCGGATGTGCCGTCATGGTCCCGCCCCTGCCCTGTGGAAGAACGAGCGGGCCCAGTGGTCGGCGCCCCTGCTGACGTCGCTGAAGACGGTGCATGTGGTGGTCACCAGGATGCCCGTCTTGTGGTAGGCGCCTACAACGGTGCGCAGCGAGCCGAAGTCGTATACCGCCGAGAACGACGAGGCGACCGATGGTGTGTCCGGCGAGGTGTACAGGACCGCCGACGCCTCACCCCAGTCGCGTGGTTGCGGGTTACCGGTGCCGAAGGCCCTGACGAACATGCCCCCCTCGTGCCAGGTCACGCTCAGCCGGCGAGGGCCCTTCGAACTGCGCTGGTCGGTGTTGACCCAGTCGCCCAGCAGCGCGGAGACGTCCGGCGTGCCGGGTGGCCACGGTGTTGCGGTTCCGGCAGGGGACGCGGGACGGGTCGTCATGGTGCCTCCCTGTTCGTAGGGTCCGTCGGGGCGAGTCCCGCTGGTTCGGTGAGGTCGTGGGCATCGGGCGGCTCGGCTTCGCCGAAGCAGAGGGAGTACAGAGACAGTGCCTCGGGCAGCGGATGGCCTGTCATCAGCTCGAACTGCTCGCGTACTTCGACGAACAGAACCTCCCAGCCGTCGATGCCGGTCAGTCCTCGGGCGCGGGTGGCGCCCATGAGTGCGGTCGGCGAATCGCGGTAGGCCATCTCCAGCACCGCCGCGTCCCAGTCGGCGGTGGAGACCGGGAACGGCTCCCGTTCCACCAGGGGCGTGGCATGAGCGAGCACGGCGTACCCAGCCGGTGAGAACCGGGACAGCGGCACATAGGGAAGCCCGAGACGCGAGGAGGCCGCCCGGCCTGGCGCATCCCCTCGGTTCACCAGGGTCACCCGGGCTCCGGCCCGGCACAGGGCCAACGCGACGGCCCGCCCGGCACCGCCGCAACCGATGACGGCGGCCCTGCGGCCGCTCGGATCGACTCCGGCCCGGGCAAGGGTGCGCAGGGCAGCGGCCGAGTCGGTGGTGGCCGCGCGCCAGCGCCCGGCGTCGAGGCACAGCAGGTTTGCAGCCCCGCACCGCCGTGCCTCCGGGGCGGCGATGTCGGCCGCTTCGAGCGCGCTCTCCTTGTGGGGGGCGATCACGGTCAGCCCGCGCAGCGGCGGTCCGCCCAGCTCCCCGAAGTCCATGGCCCGGTGCCAGAATCGGGAGAACACATCCACCTGGAAAGGCAGGTAGAGGGCGGGCAGCCTCAACTCCCTCAACGCCGCGTTGTGCAGCCGGGGCGACAACGACCGCCCTGGGGCACGCCCGGCAATGCCGAACAGGCCGCCGAGCGGGGGCAGCACGGGCAGGCCGTAGTCGGTGAGGAGTTGGCTCACACTGGGCATTCCGTCCGTCCCGGGGGCACCAGCCCGGCCGAAGACCACGGGTGCCCCCAGCCACGGCGCCAGCACCCGGGTCCAGGTGCCGGCCGGACCGGACGCGAACGCCGTCACATCGGTACGTCCGAGCCCCGTGAGCAGCAGCGGCGCGGCCCATTCGCCCTGTGCGCCCGACTGCGGCTCGAGGAGGTACTGGGCCGCTGGTACGGCGGTCATCGCGGCGAACCGCTCCAGCAGTGCCCCCGAGGCATGGAGCAGCCCGGCCCGGAGGCCGGGGTCGGCCCGTTGCTCGGGGCTTGGGGGCGCGTGCCAGGAGATACGCCGCTGCGGGGCCGGGATGTCCGCCAGCAACTCCCGCGCCACGTCGTCCATGGCCTCCAGATCGACCAGGTCGTAGTGGTCCGCTGCGCGCAGCAGCCGGGTGCGCCGCTCGACCGGGCCGGCGGCCGAGCGGCCGCCGTGTCGCCGCGAGCGCAAACTGTAGGTCAACGGCCCGGGAAAATGCCGGCGCAGCCGGCGCGGATCGGGATCGCCGACCAGGTCGGCGCGGACCTCCAGCACGTCGGCCACACCTGCGAGCGCACACAGCCGAGCCGCGGTGAGGTCTTCCGGTTCGGCGATCACCGCCACCACACGGGCCCGACGCCAGACGTCGGCACCATATCCGCTCGTCAATTGCGCCACTGGACGTACTCCTCCATACCGGCCCGCCGCGGAACGAACCGATTGACCGGGGCTGCCTCCTCGTCCGCGTACCCGACTGCCGGAGTGGACGCGACGAGCCGGTCGGCGTCGATTCCCAGCTTCAGGCGCAGCACATCCCCGTAGCCGGCGGCGAGGCGTACCTCCGCCAGGACGTCCCGTGGCACCACCCGGTCCAGAAAGGCTCTTGTGCAGTGGGGGGAGGTGACCGGGCACAGACCGTCGCGGAGCGGGGGCGTCATCCGTAATCACCTCGTCCCAGAGCGCGGCCGCCCTCCGGGCCGAGGAGCTCGCAGAGACGGACGTGCACGGACCGCTGGATGTGCCGGGCGCACCTGAGGTACACGTCCGGCGGCTGCCCCTCCGGATTGGGGATGTCACGGTGCGGGTCCAGACACAAGGCGCGACCCTCGGCCTCGGGCGCCATGGCGATCACCCTGTCGCGGTGGGCTCGGGTCATGCAGTAGATGACGAAGCTGACCCGGCAGAGTTCCGGGGTGACCGGGCGTGAGCGGTGACGACGGGGATTGCCCCGGCCCGGCACCCGCTGCAGGCCGAGTTCGGCGAGCGCGGACCGGGCGCCCGGGGTCATCGGGCTCGCAGGCTGCGTCGTCGCGACACCCGCGCTGGAGAACCGGAAGAGGTGCGCGACTCCCGCCTCCGCGGCCTGGGCCCACGCGATGACCTCGGCCATGGGCGAACGGGAGGTGTTCCCGCCGCAGACGAACAGCACGTGGCATGCCGCGCCGGTGCCGCGGGTCCGCCACCAGACGGCGGCCGACGGGTAGGACAGGGCTCCCGCCGCGGCGACACCGAACGCGAGCGCGATGAGCTGAGAGGTCCCCGGAGCTTGGAGTCCGGCCAGCCACGCGAGCGAGAAGGAGGCGACCAGGCCGGACATCAGGCTGGCGAACGCCCAGGCCGGTACACCCCAGGTGTACTCCCGCCGGTCGAGATAGATTAGCGAAGCGAAGACGAACAGCACCTCGTATGCCACTCCTATCCCCGCGGCCGCCAAGGCGGCAGGAGTACCGAGGAATGTGGTGAAGCCCGCGCGCAGTTGCGACTGCCCGGCCAGCGCCCCTGCCCCCAGCAGCAGAGCCAGGCAGACAGGTGCCGCGACATGCTCCTCCACGAAGTAGCGGCGGTCCGTTGCGACAACCCCGTTCTTGGCCACCCGGATCATGATGTCGAACCGGCCGAGGTAGCCGACGAGGTAGGTGAGGACGCTCAGCGCGGCCGCGAGCGTGAGGTGGTAGCTGTGCACATCGCCGAGGGCCACCGAAACCGCTATCAGGCTCAGGCACAGCGCTACCCAGGAGGATTTCGTCACCCGCCGACTGCGGGTCATGTCGACCAATGGGGAGAGGACCAGGACTCCTCCCCGCATCAGCAGCAGCATGAAGAGGATCGAGACGCCGGAAAAGGTGTAGTTCATCGTGGTGGAGCCGATGATGAGCGACGCGAAGAAGCCGGCCACCAGCGTCTCCCGGCCCGGTACCGGGATCCGCGCGTGGCCGATCCGGCTCCGCCGCATATGCCGCCACCGCCCCGTGAGGCCGAGGAAGACGGTCATCGCCGCGATTTGTCCGAGGACGGCTGCGGGCAGCAGTTCGAATCCGTTGACCGGCTGGGTCGACAGCGGAGTCACTCCGCTGGCCAGTGCCTTCACCAGCATGGCGTAGGGAATGTACGAGACGAAGTACCCGAAGGTAAGCCAGCCCATGGGCATTACCCTTCGCTGATCGAGCGTCTGGGTCACAACATGGTGAGACCGGGATCGACACGCCTGACCGATACCTGGCCGGAGCGCATGCCGGGTAGCTTTCTCAACGATTTACTGCCGCGCACGGGACGGCCGCGAATTCTGCCTCTTTGTCGAGGGTTGTATTGTAGGCAGCTATGAATTCTCGGGACCAATTCGGATAAACAGGCCACGGCTCCTCGCAAATGCGCGAATCCCGTGGCCCGGCAAGAATTTCCAATCTCTGCCAGCAGATCCCGTACGCCTTTCAAAAAGGCTACCTCCCGCAGGCATGTGCGGCCAGCGCGTGCGGCGCACGCACTCAGCCCTTCGCCTTCCACCGCAGTCGTTGCTGCTTCCACCCGTCCAACGACACCTGAGGGCCGGCGGTGAGATGCCGGTGGAGGGCGCTCGCGGTGGTGTCCTGCAAATTCCTCTGGAATGGCATCGGCATCAACCCGACGGATGTGGGCGTGCTTGCGTGGCTCGTGGTTTTCGGGTTCGCCGGTCCACTCATGGGCGACGAAGACCACGGTGAGGAAGCCGTTGCGCCGCGAGGTCCGGGACGCGCCGCTGCCGTCGAGGGGCGCAAATCCCCAGAGCACTCCCACGGACGCCGCCGCCCCCTTCTGAACCGGCGCGTTCCCTGGCCGGAGTGGGGGCGGCGGCGTTCGCCCGTCAGATGTCCCGGAACTCCTATACGATGCATCTGACCTGCGCAAACGAACCGTCCGAAGATCATCTTGTACGGGCGCTGCACAAGCCGAACAGTGCAGGAGTCACGCGGCCCTCGTGTAGGCGCTCCGGACCGCGATGCGGATCTTGGAACCGGCTCCCATGATCCGGTGCACGTACTTACGCAGAGTAAACGCAGGGTCGGCGTGTCCGAGCCGATCCGTGCTGAGGAACTGGCCGACTTCCTGGGCGTACCGCTGAACACGGTCTACATATGGAATCACCGACACCAGGGTCCGCGAGCCCATAAGGTCGGCCGCTATTTGCGCTACCGCTGGCCGGAGGCGGAGGCATGGCTGGAAGCTCAGGCGGTGGATCGCACGGTCTGATTGGCCGAGTACGCCTGGTGCATTTGTGCCAGCAGGGCGACAGAACCCGGCGTACAGCCCGACTCGTCTGCCGCTACCTGCGGCTCTGCCTTGGAAAGGGACTCTGACCTGCGTCGGAGGCCCTTTCCGGTCTTTCGGGAGCTTGCCACGTCAGGCGGCGGAAAGTCCCTCAGAAGTCCCTCGGACGGTGCTGAAAGTCCCTGAAAAGTCCCTGGAGTGGAGGGGCGGGTGAGGCATCTGAGCTGGTCGTTCGCGACAGCCATCGGAGTATGACGCTGGCGTCGCGGACCCCGGGGTGGGCTTGGGTCGGCGGGATTACGCGGCCTCGGCGTTGGTGGTCGTGCCGGTCCGCGCGGCCCATTCGGCGCGGGCTGCGGTGAGCCGGGGGTGCATCGGCAGCCGCCACCTGCCGCTGGAGCAGTCCGATCAGCGTGAGGAGATCCTCGCGCGACGCAGACTCCGGAGCGGACGGCATGACCACGGATCCTGCCGCACCCACCCCACACCTGTCACATCGTCCATGCGGCCGACCTTCTGGATGCTTACATCACAGAGGACTTCGGCGCGGTGGCCCGGCTGCACCAGATGCTCGAAACCAGGGCCGCGTCATTCTCGTGATCGGTCGGGTTGCGGTGTGATGCGTAGGGTGCCTGTTTGGTGTCGGTGTGTCAGCTGATGCCCAGGGTTTCGAGGGGGCGGTCGGGGCGGCGGTTGTGGTGGCGGAGTCCTGCGGCGATGTTGGTCCAGCCGTCGAGTCGGAGGGTGCCGAGGGCGAGGTTGCGCAGGCCGGCCATGGCGCGGGGTGCGGTGTCGGTGCGGACGCGGGAGGAGTCCTCCCCGAACGTCACATCGCGCACGTAGTGCTCCTTGTTTTCAATCCACCAGTGCCGCCTCACGTGTGACGCGAGACGCCCTGCTTCGTGGTGGACGGTGTCCAGGCTGGTGAGGGCGTACGCGCACTCGATGGTGGTCTTCCCGCCGCGGACGGTGCGGCGGACGATCTGCAGCGCCTGCCGCGCGTGCGGGAACGGAAGATCTTTGACCAAGGCGGCTTTCAGCCGGCGGATCTCGTCGCGTCCGCGGGAGGCGTCGCGGGAGCGGTGGCCGAGCGGGACGTCGCGCCAGGGCAGGCGCTTGACCAGCTGGTGAAGGGTCCGGGGGGGGAGCCTTCAGCACGGTGATGTAGTGGGCATCCTTCTCCTCGACGAGGAAGCGGGCGATCTCGGTCTGGGTCAGCAGTGCGTCGAAGGCGATCACGTGGCCGGTGAGGTCGAGCGGGGTGAGGAGGGGCTTGAACGCGCTGATCTCGTTCGTCTTGGACGGCACCTCTTGCTGGGCGAGGACGACGCCGTCCATGCGCAGGGCGGACACGAGGTGGACTCGGGTGCCATCAGGGCGGAGCGCTCCACGCAGGGTCTTTCCGTCCACGGCGACCTGGACAAGCTCCTGTTCCGGCCTGGTGCCGGTTTCTTCCTGGCAGGACGGTCGGCGCGTTCGCGTAGATAGGAGCCGATTGCGGTGTCGAGGGCGTTGCCGTCCAGGCGCTGGAGGACTCTGCGGAAGGTGGCCTCGGACGGGGCTGGCAGGCCCTTTCGGGTTCCGGGTCGAGGAGGCGGGCGCCGGAGCGGGCGAGGTGGTCGAGAGGCAGATCGGCGGCCCACTCGGCGATGGCCGCCAAGGAGCGGGCCCCGGCGAGGACCGCGCAGGCCGCGACTGCAAGGACGTAGGGGTCAGGGGGTGGCGGCGTCCGCGCGAGGCTCTTGGTCAGGCACCCGCGCAAGATGCCGCAGCAGGGATGGTATGTCCCGTTCCGGGGTGGCGTCGGCGGATCCGAGTTGGACCAGAGCGGCGGGGACATCGCAGGCGACACTGCAGAGCCCGCCAACTCGCACTCCACTTCCAAGGACGCAACCTGGATATGAATAGACTCCGCCGAAGTCATCGATCCGACCTCGGGATGCGTGTGGCGCAATTACGTCGCGCAGCTTGGGTGAAATGTCAGATTAGGCCACTTTATTGGGCTGGTGAGCATACGTTTGCGAAGCCTATGATCACCTCTGCCGCACTTCGCGGCACGGCCTTGGCGCTGTACCCGAGGGGAATCCTGATGCGTAAGCTCCACGTATTTGCCTGCATGTCCGCCATGCTCGGTGTCGTCGCACTCGCATCGCCAGCCGAAGCGGCGTCGTACGACGGGGTCTGCAATTCGTCCAGTGGTGGCGAGATCTGTCTGTACCGTGACGCCAACGCCGTAGGTCCCATTTACGACACGCTTTACAGCAAGCCTTCGTACACAGGTACCTACTACGGCACGAGCATCTCGATAAACGACAGCGTTACCTCGGTTAAGAACCTGGACCCGGACACCAGCGCCTACATGTTCACCAACACGAACTACACCGGCGACTACGCGACGGCCTGGTCCGGAGCCACGCTGAACCACCTGTCGTCGTTGACCGACAACAAGCTGTCCTCGCACTGTTTCTGGAACAACGCTGCCTGCCCCGCCTAGTAGTGCAACCGCTGCGGCCGCTGCACGGGCGGGAGTCCTCCCGCCACTGCACCGGCCGGGCCGCCTGCCGGCCAGCCGCGATGACCAGCCGCTTCACCTTCTGGGCCGGCTCGGAGTAGACGTGCTGGGACCGGGGGCAGCGACCACGGTAGGGCGGAATGTGCGGCCGTGCGTCTTCCGGCTGGGCGGTGGTCGTGGTGGAGATGCCGACCACGTAGGTGAGGCCGCGTTCTTCCAGGCCCAGCCGGAATGCTGCCGTATCGCCGTAGCCGCCGTCGGCGACAGCCAGCGGGATGTCGATCCTCCACGACCTCGTCTCGTCGATCACGCCCAGGGCAAGCTGCCACTTCTCCACATGGCCGACGTCGGCCGGGATGCCGCACGATGTGCGGCGGGCGACCTTGGCCGGATCGGCCTTCGGCTAGGCCCGATCCCAGCTCTCGGGCACAAACAGGCGCCAGTCCACGGCCGCAGAGGCACGGTCGCAGGCCAGGTGCAGCGAGATGCCGGCCTGGCAGTTCGTGACCTTGCCCGCGGTGCTGGTGTACTGCCGGGACACGCACGCCGACGCATCGCCGTCCTTGAGAAAGCCGGTGTCATCGATGATCAGCGCGGTCGGCTTGATCGCCTGCTGCATCCGCCAGGCGAGACGGGCTCGCCCGTGTGCCGCGTCCCACGGGCTGGAGGTGATGAAGTGGGCCAGGGCCCGCCGGTTGACGTCCTTGCCCAGCCGGGCGGCCATCGGTTCCACCGACTTGCGCCGCCCGTCCAGCAGCAGCCCCCGCAGATACACCGCGCCCCACCGGCCCTGATCCGCCCGCGCGAACGGCTCGAACACCTCCGCCGCGAAGTCCTCCAGATCACACCGGACCGGCCAACTCCCCACCCGTCACGCCCCGTCAACGACACACCCGATCAAACAGACACGCCACCGACAAATGAACATGACCAAGTCCTACTAGACGAGTCATTCCGAATGCTGACGGTGTGTCCGGGAACGCAGACAGGGCGTCCAAGATCGTTGTGTGACGAACAACCTGGACGCCCTGCTGACCGCACTGTACGTGAAGATCGACGACGAGATCGGAGGTACCCGGTGGCTTGGCCGACCGCCGTGGCTGACGGATTCCGAGCACTGGCACAACCACAAGACCGGCCGGCCCGTCATACGATCCTTGATCGCTTATGACCACTGACCACATCGGAATGACTCGTCTAAAACTCCATGCGGACGCGGGCGCTACGGGACATCATCCCCGTGACGCCCGTCCGCACCTCACCCCAGCGAAGGACATGTTCCACATGAATCCGATCCCCCGGGCAGCCATATCTGGCACGGTTGCCGTGCTCGCCGGGCTCGGGCTTTCCGGCTGCACCGGAGCGACCGCCAATTCCCGTGCCGAATACGAGCCCTCCGTGGCACCCGTGCCCACGTCCAGATCCACTCGGGTCTCCCACGTACCCGAGTTGCCGCTTGACTCGTACAGACTGAGCACACGCGACCGGAAAATCATCGAGCGTGCGGAGTTCACCTTGGCCAACCGGTGCATGAGGGAACGCGGCATGAGTTGGCCCGCCCCGCTGGAACCGCTGGGCGAGAGCCACTCACCGAACGAGCGCCGCTACGGCATCAGCAACGCGACCATCGCATCCTCGAACGGCTATCAGCTGCCCCCGCCGGTCGGCGTCACCCGCACGGAACAACACCAGTGGGACCAGCGAAGCAAGGCACGCCTGGCATCCGTCGATCGTGCCACGATGAACGCCTACACGGGGGAGGGCGGCAACGGTCCCGGCTGCCGTGATCGCGCACGACAGGAATTGGCCATGTGGTGGGTGTACTCCAGCGATCCGGTCTCGGCCGCGTCGGGTGCCGCCTGGGCGCGTGCGAAGTCCGACAGCAAGGTCCGCGCGGTGAACGCCGAGTGGAGCACGTGCATGCGAACCTTGGGCCACCCTCAGCCGGATCCTCTCTCCGCCGCTGGCTCATGGGCTGGCGCGGCCGCAACCTCCGGGACCGCAGCCGACGGCTCTATGCGGGCCCCGAGCGCCAAGGAGATCGCCATGGCGCTTGCGGACGTGAAGTGTAAGCACGCCGTCGACTACATCGCACGCCGCCAGGCCGTCGAAGCAGGCTATCAGGCCGCGGAAATCCGCTCCCGCTCCACCCAGCTCCAGACCCACCGGTCCGCCTGGCAACTCAGTGTCCGCAAGGCGCGCGCCGTGTCCTGACCTGCCTCTGCGTGAGCTTGACTCTGGTCCGAAAATAACGTCTGAGCATCAGCCCGGTAGGTGGGTTGAGGTGGCCTCGATGGGTTCGAAGCGGACGGTAAGGCCGAGGGCGTTGGCCTGGCGGGTGATCCGGCGCAGGGCGCGTTCGGGGTCGTGTTTGGCGTAGTAGTCACCGCCGAGGTCGTGGAGGCGGTGTCTTGGGTGAGCATGTGCCAGACCGCGGTCAGGGCCCCCTGCCGAGGCGGGGTAGTCGCATGTAGCGGGCGCCGAGGTAGGTGGTGTCGCGGGTGCGGGAGGCGGCCATGGCGGCGGTGCCCAGGGCGGCGCCCAGCCAGCGGTTGCCGTGGCGTCTGCGGCCGGACTTGTGCTTGTCGGCGGACTCGTGGTGGTCGGGACAGACCCCGGCCCAGGAGGCCAGGTGTCCGGCGGTGCGGAAGCGGGACATGTCGCCGCCGGTCTCGGCGATGAGCACCTCGGCGGTGGTGCGGCCGACTCCGGGAATGGTTTCCAGCAGTTCAAGCTGGCGGGCGAAAGGGCAAGGCCGTGAAGTTATGACTCTGGGGGCGTTGGCAAGCGCGCTCTGATTTGCGGCGAGTCCTGACGTGAGAAGCGGAGCCCCGGTAGAACTGGCAGTCGACCAAGACAGCCGTTCACAGCACCGGAGGCTCCGCTGTCCGATTAGTGTCGTCGGGCTTTGTGATGCTGCGGCGGGCCGGCATCCAGCGTTGCCGGGTGGGTTCGTCGCCGTCGAATTCCCACACGGCCGGCAGGCGGGCTGCGGCCCAGTCGTAGATACGCTCGCCCTTCGCGCCGCTTCCTGCGGACAGCCGCTGCCAGGCTTCGGGCGGGGCCTGGCCGATGGGGTGGTCGATGCGCGGGCCGTGGACCTGCTGGGACTTCGGGACGGCCACGACGTAGGAGAGCTGGTGGACTTCCAGGAAGCGGCGGAAGTGGGAGTCCT
>NZ_JBHVFF010000266.1:0-12230 GCF_042801895.1 Streptomyces sp. NPDC057543
GCCAGGGGGGCGGCGGCGGCCGTCGCCAGGATCACCGAAGGGCCCGCGGAGCTCCTCGGCCGTCCCCTGCTCGTCCACCCCGACGGCTCGTACCAGGGCGGGCTCGGCGGACACCCGGAGCTGGACCGCACAGCGGCGGCCGACGCCCGCGCGATGCTGGACGCGGGCCGCACCGGCTCCGTCACCATCGGCGCCGACGGCTCGCGCTGCGGGCAGCCACTCACCCTGCTCGTCGAATCGAGCGTCCCGCCGCCCCGGATGATCGTCTTCGGGGCCATCGACTTCGCGTCCGCGCTGGTCCGGGCCGGAAAATTTCTCGGGTACCACGTCACGTTGTGCGATGCACGCCCCGTCTTCGCGACGAAGGCCCGTTTCCCGGAGGCCGACGAGCTGGTCGTCGACTGGCCGCACCGCTATCTCGCGGCGACCGACGTCGACGCACGCACCGTCCTGTGCGTCCTCACCCACGACGCCAAGTTCGATGTCCCGCTGCTGGAACTGGCGTTGAGGCTGCCGGTGGCGTACGTCGGAGCGATGGGCTCGCGCCGCACCCACCTGGAGCGCAACGACCGGCTGCGGGAGGTCGGCGTCACGGAGCTGGAACTGGCCAGGCTGCACTCGCCGATCGGCCTCGACCTCGGCGCCCGTACCCCCGAGGAGACCGCGCTGTCGATCGCCGCCGAAATCGTCGCCGACCTGCGCGGTGGCAGCGGAGTACCGCTCAAGGGGGCGCACACGCCGATCCATCATGAGAGCGGCGAAGGGGCGACGGCAGTGATCACTTCCGTGGCTTGAATCGTCCCGTGAACCACGGTTGTCCGTCGGCGGGTTGCCGCCACGGCGGTTTCACGCCAGGTGTGAACTCGACCGTAGCCACGGTTTTGCCTCTAGACCTGCCGCATGACATTCACATCCTCCTCCGCTTCCGGCCGGGCGAGATCCGCTCGTGTGGGACGCAGGGCTCTGCTCATAGCGACTTCGGTCGCCCTGGTGAGTGGCGCACTGTTGCCCGCAGCGGGCTCCGCTTCCGCCGCCGCAGGCCAGTCCCGGCCCGTCGACCGCCAGGCCGCCGCCCCCGTCAAGGAGTACGACATCACCCTGCTCACGGGGGACGTCGTGCACTACTCGGACGGTGTCGGCAAGCAGGACACCGTCACCGTGGACCGCCCCGACGGAGCCGTCGGCGGCGTGCACGTCCAGCAGGCCGGTGACGATCTGTACGTCCTGCCCGACGAGGCCAACTCACTTATCGCAGCAGGCAAGTTGGACCGACGGCTGTTCAACGTCTCGGCTCTGGCCAAGATGGGGTACGACGACAGGAAGTCGGGCGGCATTCCGCTGATCGCCACCTACTCGGCGAGCAAGGGCCGCTCACTGCCCGCCGCTCCTCGCGGTGCGAAGAAGACCCGCACTCTGGAGAGCATCCACGGCGCCGCGCTGAAGGCAGAGAAGGACACCACCCGGGCCTTCTGGAACGACATCGCCCGTACGCCCACGGCCCGTTCACTGGACAACGGCATCGCCAAGCTCTGGCTCGACGGCCGGGTGGAGGCCGCGCTCAAGGACTCCGTGCCGCAGGTCAACGCCCCGCAGGCGTGGGCCGAGGGCTACGACGGCCAGGGCTCCAAGGTCGCCGTTCTGGACACCGGAATCGACGCGACTCACCCGGACGTCAAGGACCGCATCCTCGAAAGCAAGAGCTTCGTGCCCGGCGAGGAAGTCCTCGACAAGCACGGCCACGGCACGCACGTCGCCTCCACGATCGCGGGCTCCGGCGCCGCCTCGGAGGGCGTCAACAAGGGCGTCGCCCCGGGCGCCGACCTGATCATCGGCAAGGTGCTCAGCAACGCGGGCACCGGCGCGGACTCCGGCATCATCGAAGCCATGGAGTGGGCGAAGGCCGAAGGCGCCGACGTCGTCTCCATGAGCCTCGGCTCCAGCATCCCGGACGACGGCTCCGACCCGATGTCCCAGGCCGTCGACGCCCTCTCCGCCGACGGCGGGCCGCTGTTCGTGATCGCCGCGGGCAACGCGTACGGCGCGGGCACCATCGGATCGCCCGGTTCGGCGGAGAAGGCACTCACCGTCGCCGCCGTCGACAAGCAGGACAACCGCGCGAACTTCTCCTCGATGGGCCCGCTCGTCAGGTCCTACGGCCTGAAGCCCGACCTGTCCGCACCGGGTGTGAACATCAACGCGGCCGCCTCGCAGGCGGTGCCGGGCATCAGCGGGATGTACCAGTCGATGTCCGGTACGTCGATGGCGACCCCGCATGTCGCCGGTGCCGCGGCGATCCTGAAGCAGCGTCACCCCGACTGGTCCGGCCAGCGGATCAAGGACGCGCTGATGAGCTCGTCGAAGAGGCTCGACGCGTACACCCCGTACGAGCAGGGCACCGGTCGGCTCGATGTGAAGGCGGCCGTCGACACCACCATCGAGGCCACCGGCTCCGTCGCGGTCGCCTCCTACAACTGGCCGCACTCCGCGTCCGACCCGGTCGCCCAGCGGACGATCACCTACCGCAATACGGGTTCGAAGGACGTCACCCTCGACCTGGCCACGGACACGGACGCCGACGCGTACACCCTGTCGACGAAGCGGCTGACCGTCCCGGCCGGTTCCACCGCCGAGGCCGTGCTCTCGCTGGATCCGTCGAAGGTCGCGAACGACACACAGTTCTCCGGCCAGGTCATCGCCAAGGACGCGGCGGGAACCACCGTCGCCCACACCGGCTTCGCCCTGAACAAGGAGCGGGAGCTGTACGACCTGACGCTCAGGCTCCGTGACCGCGGCGGCAAGCCGATGGACGGTCTGGTCGTCATCGGCGCGCTCGGCGACCCGAACCTGAGCGTCGTCCAGGTGTCGGGCGAGTCCACGCTGCGGCTGCCGCCGGGCAACTACACCGCCTGGACCGCGGCGGACATCGCCGGCGACCGCGCCGACTCGAAGGCCGTGGCATTCCTCGCGGCCCCCGAGACGATCCTCGACAAGGCGACCACGGTCACCCTCGACGCGTCCAAGGCCCGCAAGGTCAGTGTGCGGACCCCGAAGGAGACCGAGACCCGACAGCTGCGATACGACATGGCACGTACCGCACCGGACGGCACGGTCCAGCGCGACGCGTACCAGATCCCGTTGACCTACGACCAGCTGTGGGCCAGTCCCACGAAGAAGGTCACGCAGGGCAGCTTCTCCTTCCTGACCCGCTGGCGGCAGGGCGAGAAGCAGCTGGACGTGTCGGCCGACGGCCGTGACGTGCCGGTCTTCCCGCAGGGTGGTGCGGCCATCGCCGAAGACGGTGACAAGAAGCTGGCCGGCGTCTTCGCCGGCAACGGCGCCGTTGCCGACTACGAGGGCCTGAACGTCAAGGGCAAGGCCGTCGTCATCCGCAGCAGTGACGAGGTCGCTCCCGCCGACCGGCTCGCCAACGCGGTGGCCGCGGGCGCCGGGGCACTGTTCGTCGTCAACGACGGCGACGGCGTCCTGATGGAGAGCTACACCCCCTACGGGACCAAGGGAACCATCCCGGTCGCCTCGGTCCAGCGCCTGGCGGGCGAGGACCTGATCAAGTCCGTCCAGCGCGGTGCGAAGCTGACGATCGATCAGCACCGTTTCGCCGGCTACGTGTACGACCTCGTCGACCGCCACGACGGCGTCGTCCCGGACCGCTCGCTGGAGTTCGCCCCCTCGACCCGTCAGCTGGCGAAGGTGGAGAACACCTTCTACGGCCACAAGGACGTGCTCGGCGCGGGCTTCCGCTACGACATCCCGGACTACGGCCCGGGCCTCGGCTTCGAGGAGTACGAGAAGTTCCCCGGCACCCGGGAGGAGTGGGTCAACCCGCTTCCGGGCGCCTCCTTCTGGTACGAGAACCACTCGGTCTTCAACGCCACCGAGACGGACTTCGCGCACGAGATGCGCAGCGGCGACCTGGACTACGAGGCGGGCCGTACCTACTCCGCGAAGTGGTTCGCGCCGATCTCCCGCCCGCGTCTGGGCACCGGCTACTGGGGTCCGTTCCGCTCCGTCTACAACGACATCCAGTTCAACTTCACTCCGTGGACCGACTCGGGCGCGGGCCACTCGGGCGCCATGCCGGAGGACGAGTACGACACCACCAGTACCGCCTTCTACCAGGGCGACACACTGATCAAGAAGGTCAAGGGCCGGGCCGGCTTCGCCTGGGACGTGTCCGCCGAGAAGCTGCCGTATCGCTTCGTGCTCGACGCCACCCGGGACGCAGACGTGTGGAAGACCTCCACCCGCACCCACACCGAGTGGAACTTCGTCTCGGGGGCGATGGACGAGAACGGCCCGTTCCAGGCCGACATCCCGATGCTCCAGCTGGACTACGGGGTCGACACCGATCTGGCCGGTGACGTCAAGGCCGGCCAGTGGACCGAGATCGGTCTCACCTCCGGTACGCAGGAGTGGCTGGACGGCGCGGTGAAGGCGAAGAAGGCCTCGCTGTCGGTCAGCTACGACGACGGCAAGAACTGGAGCGACGTGGAGCTGCGCGAGAATTCGGCCGGTTCCTGGACCGCCCGGTTCAAGACGCCGAAACAGGCCGGCGGTTTCGTCTCGATCAAGGCGCACGCCGAGGCCGGGGACGGGCTCGGCGTCGATCAGGAAATCATCCGGGCGTTCGGCCTGAAGTGACCGTACGGCTGAAGTGACCTGCTGACAGTTCCTCTTGAGGCTGCTCGCAAGGCACGTGGGAGGCGCTCGGGAGGTTGCGAACGAGGTGGCTCCACACCCTCCGACAGGGGTGTGGAGCCACCTTTTATGCTTTCCTGATCAACAAAATTTGTCTAGTTTGCCCGTATTTAGTGGGTCGTAACCCTAGAAAGGGACTTTTTGCGGTGCGTGGCAAGTTGCCACGACCGGGTGGGGAGGCTTATAAGAGGAATGTGGCTCAGGCGATACCGGGAATTCCGAGAGGCCGCCACGGAGGTTTCCCATGTTTCTGACTCCGTCCGACACGGAGAAATTGTTGCTGAGTGTTGCCGGAATGGTTGCCCGCGACCGACGGGAGCGGGGTGTGCGCCTCAACTATCCGGAGGCCGTCGCCCTGCTGTCCTGCTGGGCCATGGAACGAGCCCGCGAGGGAGCCATGGTCAGCGACCTCATGACCGAGGGGAGGAACGTTCTGACCCGCGCTGACGTGCTCGAAGGCATCCCCGAGATGCTCCATGACGTCCAGGTCGAGGCGACCTTCCCGGACGGGCGCAAGCTCGTCACGATCACCTCACCGATCCCGTGATCCCGGGCGAGGTCCGGACCGGGTCCGGCGTACTGAAAATCAACGAAAATCTTGCCACATTGCGACTCACCGTGGTGAATGACGGAGATCGGCCCATTCAGATCGGATCTCATCTGCATTTCCCCGATGCGAATCCGGCGCTTTCCTTCGATCGGGCCGCAGCCGTGGGATTCCGGCTTGATATTCCGTCAGGTACGTCGCTGCGCTTCGAGCCCGGAGTAGGCGCCGATGTCACCCTCGTCGCGCTCGCCGGCCGGCGTCTGGTCCCCGGGCTGGTGCTGCCGGACGTCCGTGCGTCCACCGGCGCGCCCCTCGGCAGCCCCGCGGAAGCGTGCGCCCCGGCGCCCGCCCCCGCGTCACGAACGGAGGACATGTGACATGGCGCAAATGACCCGCGCCGCCTACGCGTCGCTCTACGGCCCCACCTCCGGCGACCGCGTCCGCCTCGCCGACACCGACCTCTGGATCGAGGTCGAGGAGGACCGCTGCTTCGGCGGCGACGAGGCCGTTTTCGGCGGCGGCAAGTCCATCCGCGAGTCCATGGGCCAGGCCACCACCTCGCGCGCCGACGGCGCCCTCGACCTCGTCATCACCAATGTCGTCGTCCTCGACCACTGGGGCATCGTCAAGACCGACGTCGGCGTCCGGGCGGGCCGGATCGTCGCCCTCGGCCGCTCCGGCAACCCCGACATCAGCGACGGCGTCCACCCCGACCTGGTGATCGGACCCGGCACCGACGTGGTCTCCGGCGAGGGCCGCATCCTCACCGCCGGAGCCGTCGACACCCACGTCCACTTCCTCATGCCGGAGACCCTTCAGGAGGCCCTCGCCACCGGCACCACGACCGTCATCGGCGGCGGCACCGGCGCCACCGAGGGGTCCAAGGCCACCACGGTCACCCCGGGCGCCTGGAACCTCGCGATGATGCACCGGGCCCTGGACCGTGTCCCGCTCAACATCATGCTGTTCGGCAAGGGCTCCACCGTCGGCGAGGACGCCCTGCGCGAGGCGGCACTCGGCGGCGCCGGCGGCTACAAGGTCCACGAGGACTGGGGCGCCACCCCCGCCGCCATCGATGCCGCACTGAAGGCGGCCGACACCTACGGTCTCCAGGTCGCCCTGCACGCCGACAGTCTCAACGAGGCCGGATACGTCGAAGGAACCCTCGACGCCATCGCCGGGCGCGGCATCCACGTCTTCCACGCGGAAGGCGCGGGCGGCGGCCACGCCCCCGACATCATCACCGTCGCCTCGCACCCCAACATCCTTCCCGCCTCAACCAATCCGACGCTCCCGCACACCGTCAACACCGTCGCCGAGCACCTCGACATGCTGATGGTCTGTCACCACCTCAACCCGCGCGTCCCCGAGGACCTCGCCTTCGCCGAGTCCCGCATCCGCGCCACCACCATCGCCGCCGAAGACGTACTGCACGACATCGGCGCCCTGTCCATCACCTCCTCCGACGCGCAGGCCATGGGCCGCATCGGCGAGGTCGTCTGCCGTACCTGGCAGGTCGCACACGTCATGAAGCAGCGCTTCGGCGACCGCGGCAGCGAACTTCCCGCCGACAACGAACGCGCCCGCCGCTACGTCGCCAAGTACACGATCTGCCCCGCCGTCGCCCACGGCATCGACCACGTCGTCGGCTCCGTGGAACCCGGCAAGCTCGCCGATCTCGTGCTGTGGGACCCCGCCTTCTTCGGCATCCGCCCCGCCGCCGTGATCAAGGGCGGCATGGTGGTGTACGCGCCCCTCGGCGACGCCAACGCCGCGATCCCCACCACCCAGCCCGTCCTGCTGCGCCCGACCGCCGCGGCCGAGGCCGCCCCGCACCTCTCGGTCAGCTTCGTGGCCCCGGCCGCCCTGGAGCACGGACTCGCCGAACGTCTCGGGCTGGTACGGGAGTTGGCTGCCGTGCGGCCCACCCGCCACCTCACCAAGGCGGACCTGCCGAACAACACGGCGCTCCCGGACATCGACGTCGACCCGGAGACCTTCGCCATCCGCATCGACGGCGAACTCGTCGAGCCCGCCCCCGCCACCGAACTGCCGCTGGCCCAGCGGTACTCCATGTTCTGATGGCGGGCCTCGCACCCCTCCTGCTCGGCGACGGGCGGCTCCCGGTCGGCGCGTACACCTACAGCGCGGGGCTCGAACCGGCCGTCGCGGCAGGCCTCACCCGCGACCACGTCCCCGCCCTGCTGCGGGCCCGGCTGCACACCGCGGCCGTCACCGAGGCAGCCGCCGCCGTACTCGCCCTGCGGGCCGCAGGACGCGACCCGGTGGACTACGGCCCCGTACAACAGGCTCTCGCCGCCCGGATCCCCGCCGCACCTCTGCGCGAGGCATCGGCGACGCTCGGCCGCGGGGTGTGCCGCCTGGCACGGCGGCTGGCTCCGGACCACCCCGCGGTCACCGCCCTGTCGGCGATCCGCCCACGCCCCCTGAGGCCGATCGCGCTGGGCGCCCTCGGAGCCGTCATGAAGGTGTCGGAGGAGGAGCTGGCGCACGGCGTCGTCTACGACGAACTGCAGACCATCGCCTCCGCCGCGCTCAAGCTGCTGCCCGGCGATCCCCTCGATTCCGTCGCCTGGATCCTCGCCGCGGAGCCGGACGCCACGGCCGCGGTGGCCGAGGCCCTCGCGGTACGGACCCCGGCCGATCTGCCCGCCCGTACACCCCCGCTCACCGAGCAGTGGGCACTTGAACACGCAACACGAGAACGGAGACTCTTCCTTGCCTGACCAGCACCCCGACCAGCGGCGCGACGCACGGCCCGCCCAGCAGCCCGACCAGGGCCCCAACGTGCACTACCACCAGCCCCTCAACCAGCCGCGCGCCATGCGCCTCGGCGTCGCCGGTCCGGTCGGCACCGGCAAGAGCTCGATCCTCGCGACCCTGTGCCGTGAGCTCGCGGGTGAACTCTCCATGGCTGTCGTCACCAACGACATCTACACCGACGAGGACGCCCGCTTCCTCCGCTCGGCCGGCGTCCTGCCCACGGAACGCATCCGCGCCGTCGAGACCGGCGCCTGCCCGCACACCGCGATCCGCGACGACGTCAGCGCCAACCTCGACGCGGTCGAGGACCTGGAGGAGGCGTACGGACCGCTCGACCTGGTCCTCATCGAGAGCGGGGGCGACAACCTCACCGCCACCTTCAGCCCCGCCCTCGCCGACGCACAGCTCTTCTGCATCGACGTCGCGGGCGGCGGCGACGTCGCCCGCAAGGGTGGCCCCGGCATCACCGGCGCCGACCTCCTGATCATCAACAAGACCGACCTCGCGTCATACGTGGAGGTCGATGTGGACGCGATGGTCGGCGACGCCGAGAACGCCCGCGGCGGCCTCCCGGTCCTCGCGCTCTCCAAGCACGACCCGGAGTCGATCGCCGCACTCGCCGACTGGGTGCGGGCGATGCTGGTACGCCACCGCTCCGGCACCCACATCCCCACCGACCCGGGCCCGATGGCACCCCACAGTCACAGCCACGACGACTCGTGACCGCGCGGACGGGCGCTCCCGCCGAGCCGGCCGACCCCACGGTCGTCTCCGCGGAGCGGGACAGTTCGGGCCGTCATCTCGCCCGCGAACTGCGCCCCGGCGCCTTCCTCGCCCCCCGCCCCCTGCTGCCGTCCCCCGACCGCCTCCGGATCGCCCTCGTCGGCACCCGCGCGGGACTCCTCGCGGGCGACGATCTGCTGCTGCACATCTCGGTCGGCCCGGGCGCCCGGCTGGAACTGGTCGAGCCGTCCGGCCTGGTGGCGTACGACCATCGCGGGGGCTCATCGACCTGGCGAGCTCGGGTCGACATCGCGGAGGGCGGCGAACTGCGCTGGGACGCCCGGCCGTTCGTGATCTCGACGGGTGCGCGCGTCGAACGCTCGATGGACATCGTGCTGGCGGCCGGTGCGCGGATGCTGTGGCGCGACACCCTGGTCCTCGGGCGCTCCGGCGAGCGGGGCGGCAGCGTACGGGCGACGACCCGTGCCACGTACGACGGCCACGAGCTGCTGGTCGAGGACCTGGACCTCACGGACCCGGAACTGCGCGAACTCCCCGGCATCCTGGGCCCGAACCGCATCATCGGCTCGGTCACCGCTCTCGGTACGAGGCCAGGGGGCCCGCCCCACCCGTACCGCATGGAGCTGGCGGGGCCGGGGGCTCAGGTGCGGCTGCTGGACACGGTGACACCGGCGATCGACGCGGAACTGGCGGCGGTCTGGGAGGACTGGCTCGTCACCGACTGACACGCGTCAGGGACGGCTGATCCGGGAGCGGCCGGCCGCGCCGCGCGCCACAGCGGCCGCGCCCAGCAGCGCGGGGACCGCCGCGACCGCGAAACACACGGCCGGTGGCAGGCGGTCCACCAGCAGACCCACCGCCGCGGTGCCCGCCGAGGACCCGGCATTGACCGCGGTGTTGACCCACGCGCCCGCCTGCGTGCGGCTCCCCGCGCTCACGGACTCGTCCGCGACGAGATACGCGGTCGTCAAGGCCGGTGCGACGAACACCCCGGCGGCCGCCACCACCGCGGCCAGCACGTACACATCGGGCGACAGCCCGGCCACGGCCATCGCCACCCCCAGGCCGGCGGCCGGCACCGGCAGCCGTACCCGGTTCGGCGCACGCCAGGAGACGGCGCCGTAGGCGAGCCCGCCGCCCGCGCTTCCCGCCGAGAGCGCGGCCAGCACCCACGCCACCGCCGCGCCCTGGTGGCGCTGTTCGGTGAACGCCACCACCAGCAGATCCAGCCCACCCAGACACAGCCCCACGGACGCCGCCACGATCGCGGCGTGCCGCAGCCCGACGATGCCGAGCAGCCGTCGCTCGCGAGGCGCGTCCCGGGGCGCGACGGCCTCCTGAGTGGACGGTGTCGCGACGATGCCGCGGACCGCGGGCGAGGACACCAGCGCCAGCGCGCCCACCAGCACGAGCACGGCACTGATCGCGACACCCGCCGCGGGAACGGTGAAGGTGACCACCACGCCCACCAGCAACGGTCCGGTGACGAACAGCAGTTCCTCGGCGACGCCGTCCAGGCTGTACGCGCGCCGCAACAGCTCCCGTTCCGGAACGAGGCTGCTCCACAGGGTCCGCATCACCGGTCCCAACGGCGGTGTGCAGGTGCCCGCCGCCACGGCGAGCACCCCCAGCAGGAGCGAGGAGGCGCCGGGGCGCCACGTCACGCACGCCAGGGCGGTGAGCAGTGTCGCGTAGACACCGGCCATCGGCGGCAGCGTCCGGCGCGGCCCGTGCCGGTCGATCAGCGCGGCACGGGCGGGGGAGAGGAAGACGCTGGCCGCCCCGAACAGGGCCATGACGGCGCCCGCGGCGGAGTACGAGCCGGTGGCGTCCTTCACCGCCAGCATCAGGGAGAGGGAGATCATCCCGTACGACAGCCGCCCCAGCAGAGCGGCGCCGAAGGTGCGGGAGGCGTGGCGGGTACGCAGGACGGCGGCATACGAAGGGGCGCGCGAAGGCGCGGGTGAGCGCGAAGGCATGAGGACGTTCCTCGTGAGGGCGGCGCGGTACAGGGCGCCGCGGACATGCGGGGACACCGAGGGGCCGCACCCGGTGGGACGGGGTGCGGGCAGTACGGGGTCCTACGCACGGGAAAGGAACATGCGTGCCAACGTACCAGGGCGAGAAGCGTGTTGTGGAGGGTGCTTCGGGGGATCGGTGTGAGACTGGGGCGCCGGCTGTTCCGGCGCTGCGCGGCCGTGTGGCGCGGCCGCTTCGGCGGGAGAGAGGACCGTGATGCGAAAGATCATCCTGATGATGTCGATGTCTCTCGACGGTTTCATCGAGGGACCGGACCGTGAGATCGACTGGCACCTGGTCGACGAGGAACTGCACCGTCACTTCAACGAGCAGCTCAAGGCCATGGGCGGCTTCCTGGACGGCCGTGTGACCTATGAACTCATGGCCGGGTTCTGGCCGACCGCCGACGCGGACCCCTCAAGTGCCGGACCGGTGGCCGAATTTGCCGGTATCTGGCGGGACATGCCCAAGGTCGTGTTCTCCCGGACACTGGAGCGGGCCGACTGGAACACCACCATCAGGCGGGAGATCGACGTCGACGAGATCAAGGCGCTCAAGGCGCAGCCGGGCGGAGACCTGGTGCTCGGCGGTGCCGATCTGGCCGCGTCCTTCATGCGCCACGATCTGATCGACGAGTACCGCGTCTACATCCATCCGGTTCTCATCGGACGGGGCAAGCCGCTGTTTCCGGCGTCGGATGCCCGGACCGGGCTCCGCCTGGCCGAAACCCGGACCTTCGGCAACGGGGTCGTGCTCCTTCGCCACGAACGTCCCGCGGCTGCTCCACCGGAATGAACTCGCCGGGCCGCGGTGGTGTGACCGCTGCTCCACCGGGCCGTCCGGGCGGCTCTCCCCGTATAAATGCCGCACTGTTAAATGCCGCACCGTCTACAGGTGGCCGTACCGTCACGAGATCCGACGAAAGGACCGGCGATGACACTCGCAGCCGATGACCGTCTGGCCATCACCGAACTGATCGCCCTGCACGGGCATCTGGTGGACGACGGCGAACTCGACCGATTCGACGAGCTGTTCACCGACGACATCGTCTACGACACCTCGGACCTCGGACATGGAGAGATGCGCGGGTTGGCGGCCTTCCGGGACGCGGCGCTGGCGATGGCGGAGCGCGGGCCCGTCAGTCACCACGTCACCAACATCATTCTCACCGAGGCCGGTGACGATCAGGTGCGCGCCCGCTCCAAGGGGATCGGTATCAAGGCGGACGGTACGTGCGGAAGCGTGACCTATGACGACGTGATCGTGCGCGGTGAGCAGGGCTGGCGCATCAGCCGTCGCAGGATCAGCGTGCGGCAGATGCCTGCGGCCGCGAAGGAGTAGCCCGAATCACATGTCGCATGTGCGGGTATCGCGTGGCATGCCACATGCCACATGCCACATGCCACGCCAGGTGTCGCAC
>NZ_JBHVFF010000267.1:0-12110 GCF_042801895.1 Streptomyces sp. NPDC057543
TGGCGGCCAGTTGATCTTGAACCACTTGCGATATGCCCATACCACGTCAACGAGCCAGATCACCGGAAGCAACACGTTGATTCTCTGCGAGCACTAAGCGCTGGTGACGGGCTGCTGCGCCCGTACGGCCCCGGCCCCGGCTTCTTCGCGGCCGGGGTCGTGTTCGTGCCGGCGGCCCTGCTCGTTGAGGAGTCATAGCCGCCGGTACCGGATTTCCCCTGCCCTTGTGATCAGAAGTTGAAAGGGTATGCCCGTACGAATCGAACCCGAGAGACGGAGCGCCCCGCCTTGATCATCCTGGACACGAACATCCTGCATAAGGGGCCGGACACCGTCACGACGGACCTCCTGAAGACGATCCAGACCGCTGGTGTGGAAAGGGTGAGCATCCCATCGATCGCTCTGGAGGAGCTCGTCGCCCAGCGCGTGAACCCTTACCGGGCCCGCTACGAGAGGGCCGTGGAGGCGTGGGCAAAGATCGCAGCAGACACCCCATGGAACCTGCCGCAGAAGCTCCCGAAGGTGGACGTACGTAGGTACGCGGACCACTGGCGCAGGCGGTACGAGCAGGTCGGCGAGACACTGCCGGCCGACGAGAGCATCCTTCACGAGGCGATGGTCCGGGAGATGAACCTCCTGCCTCCCTGCAAGCTGGTCGCCGCAGACGGAGACAATAAGGGCCACAAGATCGGGGCGCGCGACGCGGCGATATGGCTGACCGCAACTCGCTACGCCGAGGAACACCCGGACGAGACGGTCTACTTCGTCAGCGCCAACACCCACGACTTCGGCAGCGGAGCCCCCTACCCGCACCCGATGAGCACCGACCTCAAAGGGGTCAATGAAGGGCGGTTTGTTCACTTCACCAACGTGAACGAACTGGTCGAACTCTTCGCGAAGAAGACGGCTCCGGACGACGATGCGGTCCGAGCCGTCCTTGAGTCTCCGTCCACAGCCCGCCTCATCGGACACGAGGCCTTCCGCCAGTGGAAGTCCACTCGATTCCGTCGGCCGCTCACCTCGGGGCGCTTCGAGGCCACAGTCCTCCTCAAGGACGAACCAGCTGTGGTTCGAGGCTGGTCCAGGAGACCACGGACCTCGCTTAACAGCATCGGGGAAGTGAAGGCTCACAGCATCGGGCATCACGTCTGGTGTTCCGTAGTGGCGGGCTGGACGCTCGTCGGCCCCGCCGACTTCCGGGCGTCCACGCCACAGCTAGTTGCCTGCAACTGGGAGACCCGCATCCTCATCAGCACAACGCAGGGCGACAGTGAACCGTCCCTGCTACGGTCCGCCCCTCCGCAGCCAGTCACCGCCGAACACCTGCAAGCGGCCCCACCCTGGGAACTGGAGATATCGCCGCTCATTGATGACCGCGGGGAGAGATACACGAGACAGACGTATCGGACCTACGAGGTCAACGGCGATGGTGAAGGGGTGACGTACGTCGTCGATATCCCAGAAGAGCACAGTAGGCGCTACTACACGCTCGACGAAGAGGAGTAGTCCCAGCGGTGAGCGCCCGGCAGCCTCTACCTCCCTTTCGGGGAGCCGCTGATGCAGCGTCCGTACCGGGCCACGGCCGCGCTGCTGCGCCCCGTGGCTTTGACCGCCTCCTGTGGGACGGTGCCGGAGACGACCAGCGGGAGCAGTTCCGCAGCATCGCCCGGCGAAACTGCCGCACCGCTGGCCTCCCGGTTTAGGTCGTCCGCGGATAGTCACCCCGGCTCACCAGCCGGTGGTGTGCGCGCCCGGCCACAGCCAGGACACAGCGGCGCCGGACAACTGCCACGAGCGCCCTACGTGGCATCAGCCGCCGGGAAGTCTTCGCGGAGGTCGTTCGCCGTGATGCGCCAGCGGTCCCCAAACCGTTCCATGAAAAAGACATCAGGCTCGTCCAGCTTGTTCGAGGGAGCGACGGTAAGTGCCGCTTTCCTACCCTTGACCTCGACCTTCCTCACCAGGATCCTCTGTCCGTCGGCTGAGAGATAGTTCGTGTCCATGCTCTGCTGGGCAGTCGCCATGTAAGCCTCGCAGTCACCGTTTTCACGTTCCAGCGTTGTCCGTGCTTCTGGTGTGTAGAGGGCGCACATCCGCTTGTAATCGTGCCGCTTCAGCCCGTCGCCCATTGCATCCCACACCTCCCGCACTCCAGCCTCCCCGCGCTCCGCACCGATGGAGGCCACACTCTTCGAGGAGAGGTTGCTGCCGTCGCTTGACGACCCCGGTTCAGAACCGCCGCTCTCCCCTCCGAACTGGTAGTAGACCGCGCCTCCGATAGTCACGGTGACCACGGCCACGGCCGCAATGCCGATAGCCACGGACTTGCTCCGGGGTCCCGTGATCTTCTGGTCGCCGCGGACCGATCCGGTGCTGACACCCATCGCCCCCGCTCCCGAAACTGAGGTGTACTGCTGCCCGCTGATGTTCCCTGAGACCGGCCCCTCGTTCACGTTCGCCTGCTGAATGGCCGTTCTCAGCGCCTGCGCGAAGCCGGAGTCCCTCTCGGCCTCTTCGTTGAGCACGCCCCCAACCGTTGCCGCACGGTTCGCGTCCTCCGGCCGCTCCTCAAGCCTGGTGAGCGCCTGGGCGCCGAAGTCACTGGCTCGCAGCCGCTCGGTGACGAGGCGCCGCAGTTCACGACCGGCCGCGCTCGGCAGCGTGCTGGAGCGGATGAGCCTGGCGAGGATCCCCGTAGCCTGCTCGCCTACGTTCGAATCTTCCATCGTTCCCCCAAGCGCTTGGTGACCTGAGGAGCTTCAGCGGCAGCGGATTGATGCGACCGGGAACCCCTTTACCAATTGACCTTGAGAAATTAGCGCACCATCAAAGATCCTTTGAATGACAGGGATTGGAAATGGCCACTCGATGTGATAAGGCCAGGCCAGAGCTTCAAGATGCGCGTGAGAATGGCTTGATCTGCGCCGCGGTAGAAGTCTCCGTGGCCACCGGCATTGGTCTGGTGTACCGCAGGGGTCAGAAGGAAAACATGTCGATGCCCAGATACAAACCCCGAGACCCGCCCCGGCGTTCGGTGTCGTCGATGAGCCCGGCCCTGGCCAACGGCTGCGCGGGGGCATCCTGGTACCGACAGCCCGTAGCCGCTCACCTTCCGCCGGCCGGGGTCATCGTCGCCCCGCGCTGCCTCTTCCTCCGCTCCCGCTGATGCTGCGCCCGTAGCGGGACGCTGCCCCGCTGCTGCGCCCCGTGGCGTTGGTCGGCGAGCGGATAGTCGAGGAGGCCAACGACTCCGCCCAGTAGGACATCGCGACGGAGTCGCCCCGGTCCGGGGAGCGGCCGAGGCGGGACACGACGTCCTCTTTCCGCTCGACCTGGATGCGGGGCGGCACCCCGGTGGTCACGTCCCATGTGGGGGTGGTGAGGTCGGACAGTAGTAGGTCGTCCGGCGGGAACATCAGCTCCGCGCCGAACGCGGGGTCGAGGAGTTCCCGCAGCCTCCAGTACGCGGCGCTGCGGACGTTGACGAAGCCCCACTCCCCGTCCCTGGTGCGCGCCTTGGTCTTGGCGGCCCCGGTGTAGGGCAAGACCGGGACGCCGAGCTCGCGGAGCCGGTCCACGACCCCGCCGCCGACGCCGATGCTGTCGACCACGGGCACCAGACCGGCAGTGTCGCCGGCGACGGAGGCCTGGACGCGGGCGGTGGTCTGCATGGTGTCCCCCTGGTCGTGGGTCTCCAGTTCGGCGATCAGGGGGCCGTGACGGTGTGCCAGGACTGTGGAGTCCGCGCCGGACCGGGCGACGTCCACGCCGAGGATCCGGCGCCCGTCCACTGGGGGGCGACCAGCCTGGTCCCAGGCGAGCCACCGTTCCACGGCCGCCTCGACCCAGGCGAGCGGGATCACGCTGTCCTCGTCGGCCGCCCGGAACTCCCCGAGCACGCGGTTCGCGTACAGGGCGGAGTCCTTGCCCCATTGGCGGGCGCGCTGCCGGGCCCAGTCCTCGCTGATTCGGCCGGCGTCGATCGCCTCCTGGAGGGTGACGTGCCGGGTGAACCAGTCCTCCAGTCCTGGGGCGCGGCAGTGGATGTCGTAGAACCGCCCCGTTGTCGGGCCGGGGGTGCTGATGGCGAGGGCGAAGGCCTCCGGCAGGCCGTCCATGCGGCCGCCGGAGAACGCGCCCTCGATGGCGTCCCACGTGGCGTCCGGGACGATCTTGGCCTCGTCGATCAGGTACAGCAGGCTGTCCGCGTGCGCGCCCTCGATCAGCTCCGGCTTGTTGGAGGCCACCGGGGACGCTGCGCCGTGCACCAGCTTGAGGTTCTGCGTCAGCAGCTCCGACAGGTCAGAGAACGGCTCACGGCCCAGGACGTCCCACCGTATGCGCCGGGCCCATTTGTGGATCTCCGGCCACAGGTAGACGGATAGGTGCCTCCACGCCGATGCGGTGGTGAGGACCTTCCAGTCGATGCCCGCGGCGTCCCGGGTGGTGGCGAACCACAGCACCACCCAGGACGCCGTTCCGGTCTTACCCAACCCATGGGGACCCCGCGCCGCGACACGGCGACGAGACGCGAGGGCATCCATGATGTCGCCCTGATACGGGGTGACTCCGCTCCCCTCGCCCCAGTCGATGACCTCCCGCGCCCAGGCAGCAGGCTGGTACATGTACCGCTCCTGCACCTGGATGCGCCGCTCCATGGCTGCGAGGTGAGGGCGCAGCTCGGCCGGGGCCGCTCGTGCCAGCCGGAGGCGGTCCGCGCGGGACAGCCCCCGGTAGGCGGCCTCGGCGTCACGCGTCAGCATCGTCGTCCGGGGCGTTGCGGATGATCTCCATCAGGTCCTCGGCGGTGATCTGCCAGGTGACGTCCAGGTCGAGTTTGTCCGGCTCGGCGAGGCCGTACAGCTTGACGACCCGGTCCGTCAGGCGCGAGGCCGTCTCCACGGCCTTGAGGTCGCCCTTCAATGCCTTGGGCCACACGGCGGTCAGGAGTCGGTGGTACCGGCGGGCCTGGACCTCCCGCAGCGTGCTGGCCTCCTTCTTGAGGTCGGTGATGTTCGCGGTCAGGGCCCGGTCCACGTCGGTGTGGGCCGCTCCCCTGGACGCGTAGCCGAGACGGTCCGCGATCGTCTCGTAGTCCAGGCCGGCCAGCACCATCTGGATGGCGTTCTTCCGGCGCTCTGCCACTTGGGCGCGCTTGGCTTTACTGGCGCTCACCTGGTGACCTCCGTTCGCATGTCGCTATTGGTTCGCATGTTCGGCCTGGTCAGGTCATCAGGCGGTGGAGCTCGGCGCGTGCCTCCGGGTCGTCGCGGAAGGTCCCAGTGTAGGAGGCGGTGACCATGACGGAGCCGGGCTTACGGACGCCTCGGTGGGCCAGGCAGCCGTGTTCGGAGCGGATGACACACGCGGAGCCCACGGGCTGGAGGTGGGTGTCGAGGGCGGCGGTGACCTGGCGGGTTAGCTGTTCCTGTGTCTGGAGGCATCGGGCGTAGACGTCCAGGACGCGCGGGAGCTTGGACAGGCCGGCGACGGGTTCCCCGGGGCAGGGCTGGTAGGCGATGTCCGCGTGTCCGGTGAAGGGGAGCATGTGGTGCTCGCACAGGGAGGTGAAGGGGACGCCTGTGACCATGATGGGGCCGCCGTCGTGGTCGACGGGGAAGACGCGGGCGAGGTGTTCGGCCGGGTCTTCGTCGTAGCCGGCGGTCATCTCCTCGAGGGCGCGGAGCACGCGGTCCGGGGTGTCGGTCAGGGCGGGGCTGTCAGGGTCGAGGCCGCGGCCGATGAGCCAGGAGCGCAGGCCCTGCCGGTAGGCCTGGACTGTCTTCCTCCGGGCGGCGGGGGCGTCGCTCACGGGGGTGATGGTGGTCGTCATGATCAGCGGGCCCTTTCGTCGCCCCACGCGTACACGTGGAGTCGGGTTGTGAGGTTGAAGCCCGCGCGGATGGCGGGGTCGGCGATGGCGCGGAGCCGGTCGTCCAGCTCGGCGGTGGCGGTGCCTTCGGGCATGACCCACACGGTGTGGGCTGGGAGCCCGAGTGTGGAGGCGTGGGTGGCGACCTGGTCGACGTCGGCCAGGGTGCGGCACACGAACTTGAACGCCGCCCGGTGGGTGGCCACGAGGGCGGCCAGGGCGTCGGGTCGGATCCGCTTGTCTTCTGGGTCTCCGGCGTGGTCGAGCTTGGGGCTGACGTTGAAGTGGGTGACGTGCTCGGCCGTGTACGGGGAGGGGGCGAGGGTGCCGTTTGTCTCGATCTCGATCTCCACCCCGGCGGCGGTGAGGGCGTCCAGGAGTGCGGTCCAGCCGGGGCGGCGCTGGTGGAGGAGGGGTTCCCCGCCGGTGATGACGACGGTGCCGGGGGCGCCGTCGAGGAGGCGGTCCACCAGTTCCGGGACGGGGCGGCGGGTCAGTTCCTTGCGGAGGTCGAACCGGGAGGCGTCCCAGGTGTACGGGGTGTCGCACCAGGTGCACGACAGGTTGCACGCGCCGAGGCGCAGGAACGTGGCCCGGCGGCCGGTGGACGGGCCCTCTCCCTGGATGGTGGGGCCGAAGCACTCGGAGACGAGGAGCCATGGGACTGCCGTGGCCGGGGCGGTCATGCGGCGGTCCAGGTGGCGGCGTTCACGTGGGTCTCGGACACCCGGACCTGGGTGACCCGGGCGCCGGGTGCGCGGACGAGGTCGGTGAGGGCGTCGCCGGCGACCTGGGCAATGAGGTGGGCGACGTTCTCGACGGTGGGCCAGCCCGGGACCTGGTGGACTTTCATGCCGTACTGGAGGAGGACGGGGAGCAGCGGGTCATCGGGGCCGAGCATGAGTCCGTGATCGAGGTGCTCGTCGATCCAGCGGCGCAGCTGCTTCTTGAACGGGCCGAACTCCACGACCGTGCCGGCGTGGGAGAGGTCCGGTGCCTCAACGGTGGCCTCCATCCACCAGGAGTGGCCGTGGAGGCTCTGGCACTTCCCGGGCAGGTGGGGCAGCCGGTGCCCCGTTTCGAAGTTATGGCGGACCGTGACGGCGTGGGGCATCAGTGGGCTCCCTGCTGGTTGTACGGGCGGGCGACGGTGTAGCGGGTCGTTCCGTTGTCGTGGCCGATTGCGTCGTGGACGCCGACGACGTCCAGGTGGATCGCGCGGAGGCGGTAGTCCCCGCCCCAGGGCTCCCACTCCGGGGCGATGTAGCCGTCCAGGTGGGCCCATAGGCGGTCCGCGATGTCCTCGTTGGTGGCGTCCTTGAACACGGGGCGGGTCAGCTCGTGGATATGGCGTTCCAGGGCGTCGTTCGTGTCGGCGAAGGAGGGGTAGCCGTGGCGGCCGATCGTGTCGTAGACGACGGTGACGGACCCGGTGTGGGAGTGGGCGCGCAGTCCCATGGGCCGGTTGACGTTGGTGAAGAAGATGCCGATGGGTCCGACCTCGACGGTGCGGATCAACTGCTCGGGCTGGTCGGGCTGGTGGGTCGTAGTCATGGGGTGGTGGCTTCCTGTCGGGCGGCCTGGATGCCGGCCGCGGCTCGGTAGAGATTCGTGGTGGTGGCTTCCGCGAGGTACAGGTGGAGGCCTGGGGTCGCGTTGCGGGGCCCGCCCCGGGTGACGGGGTTGTGCGGGCCGGGCGGGATGGTGATGGGCCCGTGGCGGGCGCGGATGTACTCCTCGGCGCGGCGCCACGCGACGGCGGCCAGGACGGTGGCGTCCGTACGCACGTAGGTGGCCCTGGACGCGAGGGACATCGGGCTGATGTGGTGTGCGCGCACCAGCTCCCGGTGCCGGAGCAGCGCAGCGCGGTCGCGCATCTTGATGTCGGTCCAGGTGCCGTTACTGGTGTCGAACAGCTTGACGACACCGAATCGGTAGCCGGACGTCCAGGTGGAGGAGTCCACGCTGTAGAACGGGAACTCCCGCAGGGCCCGCCACACGGTCATGCCGAACCCGTGGAACACGGCGCGATCCCCGGCGATGCGGAATGCCTTCGCGATCCAGGGCAGGACTTCCTTTACCGGGTTGCCGAGGAGCTTGCCGAGGGCGATGTATGTGTAGCCCTCGTCCAGGTAGCGCTCCAGGTACTCCCAGGGGTCGCCGGTGTGGAACACGGGGATCGGCTCCAGGCCGTGGACGTGCTCCAGTTCTTTCTGGTTGCGCCACGTGGCCTCTGGGCCGCCGATGACGTCCAGGTTGGCGTACAGGGTCAGTTGCTGGTCCCACTTCTGGCACCAGGCCGCATAGTCCTCCAGGGTCAGGTGGAGGCCCATGGTGCGGGCGGTGTGGGCACCGGAGTCCCCGAAGATCATGTTTGCCGGGGTGGCCAGCTTCCCTACGAAGTCGCGCATGTCTTTCGGTCGCCAGAACGCGTATGAGCACAGGGCCTTGAAGTCCTGGTCCAGGCCGCCGAGGTGGGCGCTCATGCCGTGGCCCGGGTGCGCTCGATTTCGTCCAGCAGGCCGGACAGCTTGGCCTCATCGTTCTGCCCGGGGTGGCGTCCAGGGCGATCCGCCACCGGTCGAACGTCGCCGCGTCCACAGTCATGCTGATCTTGGGGCGGAAGATGTCTTCGTTCGGCTCGCCGTGGTGGTCGGCCAGCTCCTGGATCTCGTCCGGCGGGGCGGTAAGCAGCGCGGTGATGTCCTCGACGTCCCTCGGGGTGTAACCGGTGCCCTCCAGGTCGTCCAGGGCGCCGAGGAGTTCGGACAGTGCCTCGTAGTCGTAGCCGCCGAGATCCGCGGCCCGGTTATCGACGATGTTCACCCGGCGGGCGGTGTCCTCGTCGCACTGGACGATCTCGCAGCGGGCGCCGGGCTCCCAGGAGGGATCGTTCTGGCAGATGCCGCACGGCCGGGTGCCGCTGCTGGTCTTGACGGTCTTGCGGCAGTCGCCGGGGCCGTGGGCGGCGAGGGCCTGCATGGTGTGGTTGCCGGCGAGCACGATCAGCGGCCCGTCGGGGATGTCCCGGACGACCAGCGAGCGGTACTGGCCGTTGCGGCGCAGGCTCTCCAGGATGGTGTCGACGTTGCCGCGCTTCGCGTTACCGGGGAACGGGGTGAGCTCGTCCAGGGGGATGCTGGCGGTACGGACATAGGTGGCCTGGTCGGTCATGCGCGGGGGCTCCCTTGCTGGTGGTCGACGGGACTCAAGGACGCGGGCGTGACCCGGTCGAGGAGGTACCGAAAGCGGGTGGTGTCGTCGCCGGGGTTCGAGCACCCGGCGCTGAGGTCGTAGAACAGGTCTCGGTCCTCCGGGGGGACGGTGAACCGCAGGACGGGCCACATGCCCTTGTCCTCCGGGGCGCGGTAGGTGTCGGCCAGCTCCTCCAGCGACGGGGCGGGGCCAGCAGCCGCTCGACGTCGGCCTCCTGGTAGCCGGTGCCGCCGTAGTCCCCGTCCAGGAAGGACAGCAACTCGGCCAGGGCGTCAGCATCGTAGGAACCCAGGTCTGCGGCCCGGTTGTCGATCAAATTCACCCTGCGCGCGGTGTCCTCGTCGCAGGCGACGACCTCGCAGCGCGCGGCCGGGATCCAGGCCGGATCATTCCCGCACACCCCGCAGCGGTCTCGGCCGCAGTCGCCGGGGCCGTGCTTGTTCAGGGCCTGGGCAGTGTGGTTCCCGGCGAGGACGACGAGCGGAGCGCCGGGCAGCTCCCGGGCCACGAGGGAGCGGTACTGCCCGTTGCGGCGCAGGCTCTCCACGATCGTGGCGACGTCGCCTCGCTTGGCGTTGCCGGGGAACGGCGTCAGGTCAGACAGCGGGATGAGCGCGGTCCGCAGGTAGATGGCCTGGGCCATGTCTGGTCCCCTCGTCGCGTGATGGCAGCGCAAGAGGATAAGCGGAGGCGCGGGCCGGCCTCCCTGGAGCGGATCCCGCAGTGATTAGAAAGGGAGTTGACGGAAAGTCGGAACACAAGCGGAAGAGCCCGCACCGTATGTCCGGGCGGGCCTTTGCGGGTGGGTCAGACCATGGTCGAGGCGATCAGGTAGGCCATGGTGACGGCCGCGCGGCTCGTCGCGGAACCGAGGCCAAGGTCGCACAGGCCACATAGCATCCCTTCGCCAAACTAACTGCATTCGCCGAGTCGGCCATCTGAGCTTCGTGTCCAGCGAACTGTCGCGGCATCACTGAGTGGACGTTAAGTCCGATCTTCCTCGGTTCGTGATCGCTCGATCGTGTGACTGATTGCAGTACGGGGCTGGCGTTGGGCATGGACATGCTGGGATTCGGGGCATGGACAGAGAGCCGTATCCGAGCGACTTATCGGACGAGCAGTGGGCCTTGCTGGAGCCAATGATCACGGGCTGGAAGCAGGACCGAGTGGCACGGTCGGCGACCGGTGACCGGGGATCCTGTGACCTGCGGGAGGTCGTGAACGCGATCTTCTACCAGAACCGGACAGGCTGTCAGTGGCGCTACCTTCCCCATGACCTGCCGTCCTGGTCGGCGGTGTTCTACTACTTCAGCCTGTGGCGCGAGGAGTTCCTGGACCAGCGGATCCAGGAACTCCTGCGCTGCCAGGTGCGGGAGAAGGCCCGCCGATTAGAGGACCCGTCCCTCGTGATCACCGACACCCAGTCCGTGCGTGCGGCTGCCGGTGTCCCGAAGACCACGACGGGGCTGGACGTCAACAAGAAGGTGTCGGGCGTCAAGCGCGGGCTGGCCGTGGACGTCCTGGGACTGGTCATCGGCGTGGTTGTCCTGCCGGCCTCCGCCCACGACAACGCCGCCGGCATCGCCCTGCTCGACCAGGCCGCCGAGAAGTGCGGGAACCGGCTGGAGAAAGCCTTGGTGGACCAGGGCTTCAAGGACGAGGTCGTCATCCACGGCGTGCTGAATGACATCGACGTCGAGATCGTCCGCCGCAACCCCGCCGACCAGGGCAAGGGCTTCGTCCCGCAGCCCAAGCGGTGGATCGTGGAACAGGTCAACGGAACCCTGTTGCTGCACCGGCGCCTGGCCCGCGAGTACGACCACCGGCCCGACACCTCTACCTCACGCGTCTACTGGGCCTCCACCGCGAACATGACCCGCCGCCTGACCACACCGAGCCCCGCCTGGCGCGACGGTCTCGGGCTGGCCGCGTGAACGTCACCGAACTCCTCGCCGACCTCCGGTCCCAGCACGAGGCGGCCACCGCCCGTGCCGGGGAACTCCAGGGGCAGATCGACCACCTCACCGCCGCCCTGGCCGAGACCGAGGCCCGACTCACGGAGCTGGACATAGCCCGGAAAGTCATCGCGGAAGCCGCCCCGGCAGCAACCGAACCCGACCCGCCTCAGACCGAGACGAGCACCGCCTACCAGGCCATCGTGAACGCCTTCAACCAGCACGCCAGCCAGGTGTTCCGGGCCCGTGAACTGCACGAACTCCTCGACCTGCCCACCGACGAGGCATCCGTCAACATCACCCGAAGCCGCCTCGCACGCCTCCTCCGCCAAGGCTTCCTCACCCAACCCGGACGAGGCCGCTACCAGAAACGGACTTAACGTCCACTGAGGAGAAGACGACGGCTGGGCTGACGTGGACTTCCGTGGTGGCAGTTGCCATTACGCGTCGCCACCGAGGTAGGCGCGCAGTTCCCTTGTGAACTCTTGTCGCGCGCCACGCACTCGGTCCCACAAGTCCTCCCGCTCAGCTGGAGCCTCGTGGAAGCCGCGGATGTAGTCGGTGCAACGTTCGTCCAATACCTGTGCCCGAGAAGCGACCTCCGTCGAGCAGATTGCCTCCACCATGTAGTAGGCACCGTGTATCTCGCCCCGGTCCCGCAGGAAGGAGGGCATGGCTTGACTGCGCAACGCGTCCACGGCAGAGAGCAATCTGGCGCACGCCTCAACCCCTTGGATGCGCAGCCACTGTTCGCGGTCTGCGTTGGCCTTCGCCTCAACAGCGTCAACGGCTGCTCTGTAGGTGGCCTCGGCCTGTGCGATCGCCGATCTGCTGGTTGCCTCGACTTGAGCAAGTGCGGTGCGGGCCTGCCATCGTGCGACCAGCACACTGACCGGGATGCTGGTCAAGGCCAAGAGGGCGGCGATGCTGGTTGGACCCATGCGCACTTGTCTCCCATTCCTGGTCTTGCTTACTGATCGTTTCAGAATGCGGTTCGGAGTCGTCTCAAGCAGATGATGCTGCAGGCGAGTTGGAGCAGACCGAGATGGAGGTCGGCGCGTATCTCG
>NZ_JBHVFF010000268.1:0-12067 GCF_042801895.1 Streptomyces sp. NPDC057543
CTCGGCGCCTCGGCCTCAGCTCTCAGGGCTCGGGGCCTCAGGGCTCGGGGCCTCAGGGCTCGGGGCCTCAGGGCTCGGGGCCTCGGGGCTCAGGGCTCAGCTCTCAGGGCTCGGGGCCTCGGCCTCAGCTCTCCGGCCTCGGCTCTCAGGTCCAGAGCGTGGCGATGAAGATGTTGGCGAGCGTCAGCCCGCCCACGGCCGAGAAGGCGCCCTTGTCGACCTTCTCCTCGTCCCGCTTGATGTAGACCAGCGCGAGGATGACGACCAGGAGCAGCAGCTTGACCCCGATCTTGATGTTGTTCACGGGGTTGTCGTCGGCCTGGTTGAGCCCGACCAGTGCGACACCGGTGACCAGCATCGTCAGTGCGCCGTGCAGCATCGCCGGGACGAACCGGGCCGTGCCCGCGCCCATCGCCTTCATCTGGGTCAGGAAACCGCCCAGCAGAGAGGCGATCCCGATGATGTGCAGGGCGACGAAGACATGAATGAGTACGTCCATGAGGCCGCAGCCTAGCCCCGCCCATATCACCACTCCGCAGGCAGGTGCGGCTTCCTGCCGCTTCACTCGTGTCTGCACCAATTGCCTTACTCTGTTGTTATTTTTCCGATCAGACAGAGACAGTGCCGCGCCAAAATGAGGCAATAGGCGTCATTACGACTCTTCCCCGTGCCCCGGGTTTAGCGTCCCTGAGCAGGTGACCGTCTTCACCGCCGCTCCGCACCCGGACGGCACACCGGTCACCACGCCGAGAAATCCGGCGGCGGACCGCTCTCCTGTTGGTGACCCGCCGCCGGACCTCCGGCGGGCCCGCCGGTAGTCCCCGACGGGCAGTCGCCAGGAAGGACGCACGCCCCCGTGGCAGCGCACCGGAAACCCAAGCAGCGCCCGTACACCGGCTCCGCTGCCCGCACCGCGGCCACCCTGGCCTTCGCCGGGGCCGCCACCGCTGCCGTACTACCGGGTTCGGCGCACGCCGACCCCCAGCCAACCCCCGCCCAGATCAAGGCCGAGGCGGACCGGCTCTACCACGACGCGGAGGTCGCCACCGAGCAGTACAACGGCGCCAAGGAGAAGGCGACCGCCGCCGCCGACGCCGTCGACACCCTGCGCGACGAGGCCGCCCGCAGGACCGAGCGCCTCAACGCCTCGCGCAACGCACTGGGTTCGCTCGCCGCCGCGCAGTACCGCACCGGCGGCCTCGACCCATCCGTACAGCTGGCGCTCTCCTCCGACCCCGACCAGTACCTGGAGCGCGCGTCGTACGTGGACCGGATCGGCGACCGCCAGGCCGCCGAGGTCGACGAGGTCGAACGACAGGTCGCCCGGATCGCCCAGCTGCGCTCGCAGGCCAAGGGCAAGCTGGCGGCGCTGGCATCGCGCCAGGCCGAGCTGAAGAAGCACAAGGCGACGATCAGGACCAAACTGGCCGACGCACAACGGCTCCTCGCCGCCCTGTCCCCGGCCGAGCGCACCGCCTACGAGGGCTCGGACGGCGTGCGCTCCGCCGGCCGCGCCGACCGCGGCATCGCGCGCGGCCCCGTACTGGCCCCCGACTCCCGCGCCGCCGAGGCCGTCGCGTTCGCGTACGGGGCGCTCGGCAAGCCGTACGTCTGGGGCGCGACCGGCCCGTCCTCGTTCGACTGCTCCGGGCTCATCCAGGCCGCCTGGCGCTCCGCGGGCGTCTCGCTGCCCCGGACCACGTACACCCAGATCAACGCCGGACAGCACATCTCACGCTCCGAACTTGCCCCGGGCGACCTGGTGTTCTTCTACTCGGGCATCAGTCATGTCGGGCTCTACATCGGCAACGGCCAGATGATCCACGCCCCACGCCCGGGAGCGCCGGTCCGGATCGCGCCGATCGACCAAATGCCCTTCGCCGGAGCGACCCGGGTGGCATAGGCTCCCGGCTTCCGACCGATAGGCAAGAGGACACCCACACATGCCCATGGACGTCGAGGTCCAGACCCACGCCCGTACGCTTGCCCTGCGCTCCCCCGGCCATCTGCGGGTCGGCCCCTTCACCGTGCGGTACAACCCGGACTGGTCGATCAAGTACGCCAATTACGCGATACCCGACCGGGACGCCGAGCCGACGGCCGAGGACCTCGACGTGCTGATCGCGGCGTTCCGCGAGCGCGACCGGCTGCCGCGGCTGGAGTATCTGCCGGGCTGGGCGCCCGCGGTCGAACCGGCCCTGCTCGCCGCCGGGTTCACCGTCGAGAACCGGGCGCCGATCCTGGCCTGTGCCCCCGGTGACCTGCTGTCGCCGAAGCCGGTGGACTCCCTCGTGATCGCCGAACCGGTCACCGACGCGGAGTTCGACGCCGCGGCGCTCGTCCAGCACCACGGCTACGGCGGCACCGGCGAACCCGAGGGCGGCGAGGCGGCCTGGCTGCGCGCGGCGGCCGGGGGCGGCGGGGTCGCGGCCCTCGCCACGGTCGACGGCGTCCCGGCGGGCGCCGGCGGCTGCTCGATCCCGGTCGACGGCCTCAGCGAACTGGCGGGCCTCGCCGTCGTCGAAGCCTTCCGCCGCCGCGGCATCGGCGCCGCGCTCTGTGCCCACCTGACCGCGACCGCCTTCGAGCGGGGCTGCCGGGTGGTGTGGCTGGAGCCGGGCGACGCCGATGTGGAACGGATCTACGCGGGCATCGGCTACCGCCGGGTCGGCGAGAAGCTGAACATCTCGCTCGACCCCGACGGTGCGGCAGGTTAGAACGAACGCCGGAACCGGGCCGTCGACTCAGACCAGCCGTCGCGCCGTCGCCCACCGGGTCAGCTCGTGCCGGTTGGACAGCTGGAGCTTGCGCAGCACCGCCGAGACGTGCGACTCGACCGTCTTCACCGAGATGAACAGTTGCTTGGCGATCTCCTTGTACGCGTAGCCGCGGGCGATCAGCCGCAGCACCTCGCGCTCGCGCTGCGTCAGCCGGTCCAGGTCTTCGTCGACCGGCGGCGCGTCCGTGGAGGCGAAGGCGTCGAGGACGAAGCCGGCCAGCCGGGGCGAGAAGACCGCGTCGCCGTCCTGGACCCGGAAGACCGAGTCGACCAGGTCGGTGCCGGTGATCGTCTTGGTGACGTAGCCGCGGGCGCCGCCGCGGATGACGCCGATGACGTCCTCGGCGGCGTCCGAGACGGACAGCGCCAGGAACCGCACCGGGTTCTCCACGGCGCCCATCAGCGGTGCGCAGCGGCGCAGCACCTCGACGCCGCCGCCGCCCGGCAGATGGACGTCGAGGAGGACGACCTCGGGGCGGGTCGCCGTGATGACGGTGACCGCCTGGTCGACGTCGGCGGCCTCGCCGACCACCTCGACGCCCGTCTCCTCGGTGCGGCCGATCTCGGCCTGGACGCCGGTGCGGAACATCCGGTGGTCGTCGACGAGCACGACCCGTACCCGGCGCTCCGGGCCCCCGGTCGCCTCAGTGGTCTCCGTCATCGCTCGCCCTCTCCATTTCCAGCTCGACTTCCGTGCCCCCGCCGGGCACCGAACGCAGCCGCGCCGTACCGCCGTTGCGCTGCATCCGGCCGATGATTGATTCTCGTACGCCCATTCTGTCCCCCGGTACGGAATCCGGATCGAATCCCGGGCCCCGGTCGCGTACCGAGACGAAGACCGTGCGGCCCTCGACCTCGGCGTAGACCTGGACGGCGCCGCCCTCGCCACCGTACTTGGCGGCGTTGACCATCGCCTCGCGCGCGGCCTGCATCTGCGCGGCCAGCTTCTCGTCCAGCGGGCAGTCGCCGACGACGACGACCTCCAGCGGGACGCCGTGCTTGTCCTCGACCTCGGCGGCGGCGCGTTTGACCGCCTCGGCAAGGGTCTCGGGTTCGTCGTCCTCGTCCTTGCCGGTGCCCTCGGGGTTGTACAGCCAGTTGCGCAGTTCGCGTTCCTGGGCGCGGGCCAGTCTGCGGACCTCGCCCGCGTCCTCCGCGTTGCGCTGGATCAGGGTGAGGGTGTGCAGCACCGAGTCATGGACATGGGCGGCGACCTCGGCGCGCTCCTGGGCCCGGATGCGCATCGTGCGTTCCTCGGAGAGGTCCTGGGTCATGCGGACGAGGTAGGGGCCGGCCAGCAGCGCGATGCCGGTGAGGACGGCGATCGCGGCGGTGAGGACGTTGCCGAGCTGGGCCGCGGAGCCGCGTACCACCATGAAGACGGCGAGACCCAGGCCGACCAGGGCGACCCCGGCCAGCGCCCGGGCCAGGTGCAGGACCCGACGGCGGCTGCCGACCTCCATCCAGCGGGCCCGCCGGGCGTTGTCGGCCTGCCGCCACACCAGCACGGAGCCGGCGCCGATCAGCAGCGTGGGCCAGATGTAGCGGTCGGCGCCGCTGCCCATGTCGACGTTGCCGACGAAGATCATGGCGCCGATGAACAGCGCGATGAGGGCGAAGATCTGGCCCCTGTCGGGTTTACGGAGCCGGCGTCTGCCGTCCGGGGCGGTCTCGAAGACGGAGCGCGGCGCCTCCACGCCACCGACACCGAGCGGGACGACGATCCAGAACACGGCGTAGAGCAGCGCGCCGAGGCCGTCCGCGAAGAACAGGCCGAGGAAGACGAACCGTACCCAGACGACGGGCAGCCCGAGATGCCCGGCGAGTCCGCGCGCGACGCCGCCGAGCATCCGTCCGTCGGCGCTGCGGTAGAGCTTGCGCAGTGGCAGCTCCTCCGGATCGGTTCCGGGGGAGCTCGCGGCGGCTCGGGGGGTGGCGGCTGGCATGACCCGATGGTCACATGCCCGCACGGGCGACGGCATCAGGGTCCGCCCCGGACTCGACCCTGAGAGAGCTCGGCTCCGGGGGAACGAGCGGTTCCCCCAGGGGTCCCGCGGGCCAATATCAGGGATCGGCCAGGGTCGGCGCGGGTCCCGGACGGGCGCCCGGCCCGTCACCATGGAGCCATGACCGTTCCCCAGGACGCCTCCCCCGGCGTCGCACCGCCCCCGGCCCCGGGACCTCACCTGCGGCGCAGCTCGCGGCACAAGGTCGTGGCCGGGGTGTGCGGCGGGCTCGGCCGGTACTGCGACGTCGATCCGGTGATCTTCCGGATCGTGCTCGGTGTGCTGTCCGTCACCGGCGGCATCGGGCTGATCTTCTACGGCTTCGCCTGGCTGCTGATCCCGCTGGAGGGGTCGGACGAGAACGAGGCGCGCCGGCTGCTGTCCGGTCGCGTAGAGGGGGCGTCACTGATCGCGGTGCTGCTCGCGCTGATCGGTTGCGGCTTGTTCCTCTCGATGCTGGGCAACGGCGGCACGCTGGCCTTCTCCGCGATGCTGACGCTCGCGGTCGTCGGCTTCGCCGTCTGGACGCAGAACCGCAGGACCGCGGCGCCCGAGGACCCGCTGCATCCGGCGACCGCGCAGGCGGTGGCGGACGCGCCGCCCGAGGTGAAGGCCCCGCCCACGCCGGGCAGCCCGTCGTGGTGGCGGGACCCGATCATCAAGGACGGCACCTCGGGGCCGGTCGGCCTCGGCTATCTGTGGGGCCCGGCCGACACGGTGCCCGCCGACCCGGCGGTACGGCCCCGGGGGGCGACGCCGGAAGACCCGTTCCGCGCGCCCCGGCGGGAGCCCGGCACCACGGGCCCGGTCTCGATCGGCGGTCTCGTGTTCCTGTTCGCGCTGATCGCGGGCGGGCTGGGCACGGGGCTGAGCTGGGGCTCCCACCCCCTCGGCACGAGTCTGCAGATCGGTCTGGCCGGTGCGCTCGCGGTGTTCGGGCTGGGCATGCTGGTCAGCGCGTTCCTCGGACGGACCGGGTTCGGCACGGTCATGCTGTCGATGATCACGGCGGCCCTGCTGGCGGGCGCTTCCACGCTGCCCAAGAACATCACCACCCAGTGGGTGCGCGAGGGCTGGCGGCCGGCCACGGTGGCAGCGGTCCGGCCGCACTACGGACTGGGCACCGGGGTGGCGCGACTGGATCTCACGGAGATCAGGGTTCCGCCCGGCGACACCGTCCGTACGGAGGTCAACGTCGGGGCGGGCCGCGCGGTCGTCGTCGTGCCGAAGGCGGTGACGGTGAAGGTGGACGCGCGGGCGAACCTCGGCGACATCACGCTGCCGCTCAGCCGGCCGAGCGGCGCACCGGCGGGCAAGGCGCGCGAGGTGGACGTCAATCCTTCGCAGAACGAGCACAGGACGCTGCCGCCGCCACCGGGGAGCAAACCGGCCGGCACGGTCGAGCTCACTCTCGAAGTCGGCATCGGACAGGTGGAGGTCACCCGTGCTGCGTCATGAGATCCGCCCGGGACGGGCGGTGGCGGGCGTGGTCATGCTCGCGCTGGCAGCGGGATACGCGGCGGACGCGGCGGGGGCCTGGAACGCCCCGTGGATGTTCTTCTTCCCGCTGTTCTTCGGCGGCCTCTGGCTGGCCGCCACCGCGACCTGGGTGAACTACCTGATCCGGCGCCGTCGGGACGCGAGGAGGGCGTCCACGGAGAACGCCGCGGCCCCGCCGAGCAGCAGCGGAAGCCAGGCCATGAGGTAGGCCAGGTCGTTGCCGAAGTAGTACGGCTCGACCTGCCAGCTCACCGTCAGCCACAGGCTCAGCGAGATCAGCGCCCCGCCGAGCGCGGCGAGCCGCGCCCAGAGCCCGATGAGGGTGCCGATGCCGACGAGGAGTTCGCCGATGGCGATGGCGTACCCGAAGGCGCCGGGGCTCTTCAGCGCGAAGTCGACGAGGGCCGGGATCGCGGACGAGTCGCGCACCGCGTGCATCGTCTCGCCGATGGACCCGGCGCCGCTCGCGCGGAAGAAGGAACTGTCCATCAGTTTGTCGAGCCCGGCGTAGATGAAGGTGGCCCCGAGAAAGATCCGCAGGGGCAGCAGGGCATGCTCCCGTGCCAGCTCCTTGAGCCCTCTCGGCTCACCCAGACCGCGTACGTTCGTATCACCCAGACCGCGTACGTTCGTGCTGAAACCCTGCATGTGGCTGCCCGCCTTCCGTAGATCCGTCACCAGACCATACGTACGCGATAAACGCACTGTTCACCTGGTGGGGGGGTCCGATCGGCCGGTGTCCATGGGCCGTCCGAGCAGCTGATCGGCCCATCGGCCGGTGTTCATCGGCCGACGTCCGCCCGCCCGGCGGGGCTGTCTCGTGCCGTCAGTCCGTCACATCGATCTCGACCCGGTTCGTCTCGACCCCGGCGGCGGTCACGACCTGCACCTCCACCAGCCCCGGTTCCACCTCCACCGGTACCGGCACGGTGAGCACGCCGTCGGTCGGGTTGGCGAAGCCGCCGGTGACCGGGACCAGCGGCACATGCACATGGACCCGGCCGATCCGCACGATCATGCGGGCCAGCCGGTCCGGCGCCCCGGCGCCGGGCGGCACGAAGCCCGCACCCCGGATCTCGATGTCGTCGCCGGTACGGATCGGCGCGTCCAGATCCCCGGCCTCCCGGGCCCGGACCACCGAGAGCACCACCGGGCGCCCGCCCTCCACGTACTTCCCGGCGAAGTACGCGAGCGCCGAGACGGTGACCAGCAGCGCGAGGCCCCAGGGCAGGTCGGGCAGCTGCTCGGGCCGACGGGCCAGCCGGACCGCGGCGAACAGCACGGCGACGGTGCTCACCAGCACGTACTGCACATCCGTGAAGCTGCCCCGTCCCGAGTCGTCGGTGAGCAGATCCGCGGCGCGCGGCCGCTCGGCCCGCAGCTTCTGCAGCCGCCCGGACAGGGCGCGTACGGTCACCACCCGGCGTACGACGACGGCAACGGCGCACACCAGTGCCAGCACGGTCACCACCCCGGCGCCCCGGGACAGCTCCAGCCCCTCGATCAGTTCGTCGCGCTCGGCATGGCCGGAGGCGCCCGCCAGCTGGAGCGCCAGCACGAGGACGGAGAAGACGGCGATCAGCACCCAGGACGCGGCGACCGCCCGGGAGGTGGAGAGCCGGTTGTCCTCGCCGATCACCGGGGCGAACAGGCCGCCGCGGGCCCGGTGGACGTGGGCGGCGGCGGTCAGCAGGCCCGCGGTGAGGAGCCCGGCGACGAGCCCCGCCGTTCGGGCGTTGGTCCAGCCCGCACCGATGGCGGTGACGGCCTCGGCGACGACCAGCACGGCGACGCTCCCCCACACCGCGATCAGGGTGCGCCGCCACACCCGGTACAGCCAGGCGTCGCCCGCTTCCCGGCCCCGTTCGGCCACGGTCCTGGCCGACTGGGTCAGTTCGTCCGAGACCCACTGGCGGGTCGCGGAGGCGGACTGGGCGACCCCGGGCGGCAGCCCCTGGCCCGCGGCGAATTCGTCCCGTTTGGCCAGGAAGGCGGCCACCGCGCGCCGGTGGCCCTCGCGCGCCCCGTGCGGGCAGTCGCCGCACGTGCAGCCGCCGCCGTGCGTGCCGCTCGCCCTCGCCTCGTCCAACGCCACGGAGAACGCCGCCCTTTCAAGCCCCGGTACAGCCAACTCTGCTGTGATTGCTGCGAATTGTGCCGTACGACGGGGCTACGGGCCGCATCGGGGCGGCCCGTCGGCGCGTATCGTCAGAATGTGCGACCGATCCGGCGCCACAGCGGCTGGTAGTTGATCCAGGCGACCAGGTCGCTACCGAGCTGCTCACGCGTGGCGACGGCGTCCCGGTGCTCGATCAGCACCGGCTTTCCGGCCGCCCGCGCGGCCAGTTGCACCTGGCAGGAGCGTTCCAGCGCGATGAACCACCAGGCGGCCGCGTCCACCGAGTCGCCGACGGTCAGCAGCCCGTGGTTGCGCAGCACGATCGCCTTGTGCCCGCCGAGCGCGGCGGCGATCCGGCGCCCTTCCTCCTCGTCCACCACGACGCCCGTGTACGCGTCGTACAGGACGTGGTCCTCGTAGAAGGCACAGGATTCCTGGGTGATCGGTTCGATGAGCTCACCGAGCGCGGCAAGGGCCCGTCCGTGCAGGGAGTGGGTGTGCGCGACGGCGACGACGTCCGGACGCGCCCGGTGCACCTGCGCATGGACGGCGAACGCCGCCTGATTGACGTGGTGCCGCCCCTCGACGACCTGCCCGTCCCCGTTGACCAGGATCAGCTCGTCCGGCGCGAGCCCGTCGAAGGGGGCCCCGAAGGGGTTGACCCAGAAGCAGTCGGCGAACTCCGGGTCCCGCGCGGTGAGGTGACCGGACACACCGTCCTCGTACCCGTACGCGCCGAACAGCCGCAGCGCACCGGCCAGCCGCTCCTTGCGGTACGCGCGCTCCTCGTCGACCGATTGGTGGACGGGCGGCAGCGCGAACTGCAGTTGTTCCACAGGTATCGGTGCGGGCTCGGGCATGGCGGCTCCTCCGGACTCCCAGGGCGTACGGAACCGGAAGTTACCGCCGGTTGCCGCAAGTGGCCAGGGGTGTCGGGGAACGATCCGTCGTGGGGCCGGGAATGGGCTCCTTCAGGGGCGGCGACGGTTGATCGCGGTGAGGTCGATATCGATGGGGAAGGGGGTGTCCAGCTTCAGCCTGCTGTGATGGATGCCGGTGGCCACGTAAGCCCTGAGCGCGGGATCGAGCTCGTAGACGTACACCACCGGGAGGCCCTCGTTCTGCTCCACCCGCCAGAAGTACCGGACGCCTGCGGCAGCGTATTTGCGGGGCTTGGCCTCGCGGTCCCTGTCTTCCGACTCCTCCGAGACGACCTCCACGGCCAGAATGACGTCCTCCGGCCGCAGCCACGTGTCGTTCGGTCCGGTATCCGCTCCGAGCGGAACCACGAGCACGTCCGGCTCCGGCCGGTTCCGCTTGTTCAGCCTGATGCTGAATTCCCGGAAGACATCGAGACCGTCCGGAGCCTGGTCGAGAAGTGCGTTTTCCAGCAGACGCATGGTTCGCATACGAAACTTTGTCTGCGGACTCATGAAAACGAGACTCCCGTCGATCAACTCCGTGCGCCTCGGCAGATTCGGCAGCCGGTCGAGGTCGTCAGCAGTCCAGCCACCGGGCGGCGGAACGGGATAGTTGTACTTCTCGTCCAACTCGAACTCGGGTGGCGGCGCTCGTGATTGCTCCCATGGGAGTGAGTCTCGTCCAATAAGCCAGCCTACCCAGCTGGTACGACAATGCCGCCGCCCAAACGAATGAGCGACGGCATCAGCGTGGACCCTGCAAAAAGGTCACTCCCACTCGATGGTGCCCGGCGGCTTGCTCGTCACGTCGAGCACGACGCGGTTGACGTCGGCGACCTCGTTGGTGATGCGGGTCGAGATCTTGGCGAGCGTCTCGTACGGCAGGCGCGACCAGTCGGCCGTCATGGCGTCCTCGGAGGAGACCGGGCGCAGGACGATCGGGTGGCCGTAGGTGCGGCCGTCGCCCTGGACGCCGACCGAGCGGACATCGGCGAGCAGGACCACCGGGCACTGCCAGATGTCGCGGTCCAGACCGGCCGCGGTCAGCTCCTCGCGGGCGATGGCGTCGGCCTCGCGGAGCAGGTCGAGCCGGTCCTTGGTGACCTCGCCGACGATACGGATACCGAGGCCGGGGCCGGGGAACGGCTGGCGCTGGACGATCTCGTCGGGCAGGCCGAGCTCCTGGCCGACCATCCGGACCTCGTCCTTGAACAGCTGGCGCAGCGGCTCGACGAGCTGGAACTCGATGTCGTCGGGGAGACCGCCGACATTGTGGTGGGACTTGATGTTGGCGGTGCCGGTGCCGCCGCCGGACTCGACGACGTCCGGGTAGAGCGTGCCCTGGACGAGGAACGCGACGTCCTCGCCGGCCGCGCCCGCCTCGGCGACGAGCTCGGCCTGGGCCTGCTCGAAGACGCGGATGAACTCGCGGCCGATGATCTTCCGCTTCTGCTCGGGGTCGGAGACCCCGGCCAGCGCGGTCAGGAACCGCTCCTCGGCGTCGACGACCTTCAGCTGGACGCCGGTGGCGGCCACGAAGTCCTTCTCGACCTGCTCGGTCTCGCCCTTGCGCATCAGGCCGTGGTCGACGTACACGCAGGTCAGCTGGGAGCCGATGGCCTTCTGCACGAGGGCTGCGGCGACCGCGGAGTCGACTCCGCCGGACAGGCCGCAGATGGCGCGCTTGGTGCCGACCTGCTCGCGGATCAGCGCGATCTGCTCATCGACCACATTGGTCGTGGTCCAGGTCGGCTCGATGCCGGCGCCGCGGTAGAGGAAGTGCTCCAGGACCTGCTGGCCGTGCGTGGAGTGCAGGACCTCGGGGTGGTACTGGACGCCGTAGAGCTTCTTCTCGTCGTTCTCGAAGGCGGCGACCGGTACGACGTCGGTGGACGCGGTGACGGTGAAGCCCTCGGGGGCGGCGGAGCAGGCGTCGCCGTGCGACATCCAGACCGACTGCTCGGCAGGCGTGCCCTCGAAGAGCGTGGAGCCGGACTTGGAGACGGTGAGCGGGGTACGGCCGTACTCACGGGCACCGTTGTCGTCGACGGTGCCGCCGAGCGTGGTGGCCATCAGCTGGAAGCCGTAGCACATGCCGAAGACCGGGACCCCGGCCTCGAAGATCGCCCGGTCGAGGGAGGGCGCGCCCTCCGCGTACACCGAGGAGGGGCCGCCGGACAGGATGATCGCCCGGGGGTTCTTGGCCAGCATCTCGGCCACCGGCATCGTGGACGGGACGATCTCGCTGTAGACCCGGGCCTCACGGACGCGTCGGGCGATGAGCTGGGCGTACTGCGCCCCGAAGTCGACAACCAGGACCACGTCGGTGGCGATGTCGGGGGCGGCGAGGGGTGCTGCTGGCACGGGCGGCCTTCCGGCGGTGAAGGGGGGGGTCGGTTTTATCGATTCTACCGGTCTGCCCGGGTGACGGGGTCGGCCGTCGTCCCACCCCGGACCGGGGGCACGGAACCAGCCGTCGCCCCACCCCGGACCGGGGGCACGGAACCAGCCGTCGCCCCACCCCGGACCGGAGATGCGGGAAGCGCGGGCTGCGGAGCTGCCTCCGGGTGGTGTCTCACCATCCGGGCGCCGTGTTGGCCCGGCCGGACGGACCGGGTCATACTGATTCCATGCGACAGCACACGACCTTCGTCTTTACCTATGGCATCCGGCCCGCCGGCTGCCATGGTCGTGCTGCTTGATCCACTGACAAGCAACGTTCCAGGCGCCCCGGGCCGAAAGG
>NZ_JBHVFF010000269.1:0-12063 GCF_042801895.1 Streptomyces sp. NPDC057543
GCACCGGACCAACGGCCTGATCAAGCGGTACGTGCAGGAAGCAGATACTCGCGAACGGTCTGCAGGCGCAGTCCCCGTCCGCATTCGGTGCGGGCTGCGCCGAAGAACGAGGGTCACGGCCGGTGCGAAGCTCACGTCTCGCCCCGGCCGCGCTCCCTCCGGATCGGTTCGGCTCAGCGCAGTCGGTACGCCTGGGGAATGGTCTGCTTGACGTTGTTCCCCGCGCTGTCGGTCGCGGTGATCCGCAGTGCGACTCCTTCGGGAGCCTGGTCACGCTTCGGGTGCTTGATGCGCGCGGTGAAGGTGTTCTTCCCGTCGGCCTTGGTGATCACCGGCTGCCAGGTCTTGCCGCCGTCGAAGCTGGCCTCCGCCCGCAACTCGGTCACGGTCGGTGGTGTGCTGAGCCGATCCTGGTAGTAGCCGGTGACGGTGATGGGGTGCAGCCCGTCGGCCTTGGCGGTGTTGTCCAGACCAAGGCCCAGGTCGTACCGCAGGAAGATCAACGGCTCCGGACGGCACGCACCGGGATCCTTGACAACGACGTCCGCGACGCACGGCTGTGACGTCGGCGTGTCGGACTTGGCCGGCCGGTCGGAGGTGTACTCCCACGCGGTCTTGACCCCGTTGGTCTCCGCCTGGAACGTGTAGCGGGCCGATTCCGCAGGCAGGTCGTACGAGATGACGTCGGCCTTGCACCCCACCAGTGCGAGCATCGCTACGGCTGCCGACGCCGCCAGGTTCACCTTCCGGCGCCACCTCGATGGCACGGCCGCGTTCATCGGAGCAGTCTCCTTTCCCACTTCGGTCATCACCGCCCGCTCCTCGACATCAGGTCCGACGCGTTGTCGGGCTCGCCGAGCTGGAAGACGAACTCGACCGGGTTGAGCTTTTGCTGGAGTTCGCGGCCGCCGTCGTCGAAGAGGCCTACCTTGCAGGCGGGGGGCTCACAGGCCTGGATCCCGTAGATCAAATTGGCGATACCCTCGTCGTTGAGCATGCCCATCATGGCCTGGCGACCGCCACCGCTGCCGGTCTGGTACAGGGTGGGCCAGAAGCGGTCGCCCTCCCGGCAGCCGGCGCACGGCAGGCCGGTGTCGGCGGTGAAGCCCGACTTGGTGCGGACCTGGGGTACCGCGCCGGGGAGGGACGGACCCTCGTTCCAGTCGATCGTGTTCTTCTTGCCGAGCACCAGGTCCCGAGTTTCGGCCGGGCCCGACGGACTTGCCACGGACGGCGCGAGATAGTCCCTGGCGGACATCTCGAAGCGGTCGATCGCGTTGTCGTTCCGCGGCCCGACCAACGTGGTGAACTGCCGCTGACTGTCGGGCTTGGGCAGCATGCTTTCCTCTGTCACCGGGCCGGACTCGGTCATCCGGTTCCAGCTGAAGTGGGGAATCGCGCCAGGCTGGTCGGCGTGGAAGCGGTGATCGACGCGGTCGAGATCCCGGGACTGGACCCGGTACGGCAGGTTGCCGGGAACCCGACCGGGGGAGTCGAAGGCCAGAGCGTAGGCCTTGGACACTTCGCGACTGCCACCGAGTTCGATCCGGACGCCGGACTTCGCTCCGCCCTCGATCCGCTGGATCAGCGTGGCGGCCTGGGCCGGGGGTACGGTCACGATCGGCAGCGCTGCGTACGGGTCGACCGGCGGGCAGCTGTCAGGACCGTTCTCGCACTTGTACTGCCGGAACGACTCGTACTTCAGCAGGGCGACCCGCTCGGTTTCACCGGTCACCAGCACCCCGACCGCACCCGCGGCGGCAGCCGCCGACACTCGCTCGCGCAGTTTGTTGAAGTCGCAGGTCGTCTTGCAGATGTCGGTCGGCTTCAGCAGCACCAGCGCGCCCTTGGCATCGACCTTGGCGAGTTCCTCGGCCGAGCCGGTGCCCGCGTAGACGACGGGCTTCTTCCCGTTGGCGGGCAGTCGGGGAATCGTCGACCGCACGAGGGTGGATACGGGCTTCCCGTCCTTCGTCCACCTCTGATTTCCGCCGTTGATGGTGGTGTCCGGTGTCGCGTAGCGGGCGCCCAGGTCGAACGAGTCACCGTTCCCCGTGACCTCCATCGTCACTGACGGCGGTACCAGGACATGCCGGCTGTAGAAGTCGAGCGTGCCGAGGCTGACCTCCCCGGCGGTCGGCAGTGCCCACCAGTTCGGATCACCGGGACCGTATTCGGCGGCCAACGACGCCGTGATCCCCCAGTCTCCGTCCACGGAGATCCGCTGGGTCTTGAAGAGTGCCGTGTATGTCTCGGTGCGCTCCGGGGTGTTCACACGAATGGGCTTGACCTTCCGAAGGTCCAGCTCCACCGTGGTCGCCCCGGTGACCTCCACCTCCGGCACCATCGGTGCGGCCATGTTCAGCTCGCCGGCCGCATCCCGCCACGTCACCCCGAGGGCCGCCGTGACAGTGCCGGAGAAAACCCGTGCCTTGATCGTCTCGCCGCCCGGTACCGTCAGCGGCTTTTCGTACAGCTTCAGCTTGTCCTCGTCGACCGGGACGATCAGCGCGCTGCCGTACGAGACATCGGTGGCTCCGGCCGGAGGAATGACCTTGATGGTCAGGTCGTGGCGGATCGGCTCCACATAGCTCGAGATCCGCGATGATCCGAGCAGTGCCCCCGCGCTGTCCTTGGCGGTCAGGACCCCGGCGTATGCACCGTACTGCCCGGAACTGTCCACCACCCTGCCGTCCATGGTCACCGTCACATCGGCCGAGCCCTTGGCGGGCACGGTGACGTAGTCGGCGCTGAGGGTGAAGAGCCCCTCCGGTGCGGGCTTGCCCGAGTAGGAAGCCGAGGCGGAGAGCGTGAGAGTGATCGGCTCGTCGGTCCAGTTGCTGTAGGTGACCGTCCTGGACACCGGCGAGTGCGGGTATTCGGCTCGGCCGAAGTTCAGGTTTGCGTCGGGGATGATCTTCGGATCGATCGCGCGGGCCACATCCACCCGGCCGGCGCCCTGCGCGAACAGGTCGTGCCCGAGGTCCTTGGAGGTCGCCATCAGCAGCGCCTTGATCTGCCGCCCGGTGAAGTCCGGGTGCTGCTGGGCGATGATCGCCGCGGCACCGGCCGTATGGGGCGTGGCCATGGAGGTGCCGCTGGCGGACGTGTAGTAATCGTCCACGGGCTTGCCCATCCCGGTGCCCTTGGCGCGGGCCGCGACGATGGCGACGCCCGGCGCGGAGATGTCCGGCTTGACCGCGCCGTCCCCGACGCGGGGTCCGCGGCTGGAGAAGGAGGCCATCTGGTCACTCTTGTCCACGGCCGCGACGGTCAGCGCCTCGTCGGCGGCACCTGGCGACCCGACCGTCTCGGCGTCCGGGCCGGCGTTGCCCGCGGCGATGACGAACAGGGTGCCGTAGGTGCGGCTGAGCGTGTTGACCGCTGCGCTCAGCGGGTCCTTTCCGTCGGAGGGCGCGCCGCCGAGGCTCATGTTCACCACGTCGGCACCGGACTTGGCGGCCCACTCCATGCCGGCGATGACCGCGTCCCCAGTGCACGAGCCGTCGGCGCCGCACACCCTGCCGATGGCGAGCTTCGCACCGGGCGCCACACCGCGGCGCCGCCCGTCGGAGGCCTTGCCGGTACCGGCGATCGTGGACGCCACATGGGTACCGTGTCCGTGTTCGTCCACCGGACCCTTCGGGCTGTTGGTGAAGTCAACCGCCTCGCTGATCTGGCCGGCGAGATCGGGGTGGGTGGCATCGATGCCACTGTCCAGCACAGCGACCTTCACGTTCGAACCGTCGTAGCCACGTTCCCAGGCGGCAGGCGCGCCGATCTGCGGTACGGACTGTTCGAGCTGCAGCTTCGTCAGCTCGTTCAGCCACACCTTCTTCACCCCGGCCAGCGGGCCGGTGGCCAGGGAGGCGGCGGACTTGCCGGTGTTCTTCTCCCGCACCTCTCGCCACCACTGGCCGTTGCCCTTGATGGTCATCGAGCGGGCGTTGATACTCGACAGGAGGGTCTTGGCGGTCGTACCGGCGGCGATCGCCGCTGTCCGGGCACTGGACTTTCCGCTGTACGCGGTGATCACCGGGACTTCACCGGTTCTGCCCTCGGCTGCCCAATCGGCCAGCTTGGCGAGGTTGAAAAGCTCCCAGTCCAGCAGGTCGGCACTGAGCAGCGACAACGCGTCTTCCGGTACGACGTAGACCTGGTCGTTTCTGGTGACGGTGTGAAAGAGAACCGACTCGTTCCCGGGCCGCGACGCGGGCACGATCTCACGGACGACCGGCTTCCGGTCCTCGGTGATGCCGATCTGCACCTTGTCACCGGTCACCAGCGTCAGCGACAGGTTCGCCCGATTTCCGGCGGCAGCCTGGAGAAGGCTGTCGCTGACCGAAGCCGGCAGGTTGAGGGAAGACGGAGCCGGAGTCGGGTTGGAGGCGTTCGCCGCGGTGCTGGACAGGACCGTCCCGAGGATGGTCATGCCGACGGCAGCGGTGACCAACCGTCGCCTGAGACGCCTCATCGCGGGGCCTCCTGCGCTGCCGTTGTTTCGGGTTCACCATGAGAATGGCGCGGTGGATGCATGAACGTCTCCAACTCTTCGCGAGAAAGAAGTACTTGCTGCATTCGGCAGATACTTTCGGGCCCTGAGCGGACCGAGGCAACTGATTGGCAGTGGCGGATCTCTTCCATGTCGCCAACCCGCCACCGCAATCGGCGGGAATGCTGGCGGAGGAACGTCAAGTATTCGCAGCCGGCGAGAGCCTCCTGCGTCGATATCTGCATGGCGGAGCTGCACCGAAGCTGCCGTGCAGCAAGCGAACCGGTGCGGACGTCAGAAACATCGGTTGTGCACCAACTATTCGGGGTTGTTGCCGATTTTGGTAATACGGAGGAGCAGCAAGGTATTTGGTTTCCGGCACAACGGGGTGCGCCCCTGGTGCAAGGGCGTGCCTTGTGCCAGGGGCGCGGTCGGGAAAGGGTCGCCGTGAGGGTCAGCGAACGGCGTAGGCCTTGATCAGGGTCTGCTCGATCTTGCTGCCGTTGGTGTCCGGTGCCTTGACGCGCAGGGACACGTAGAGCGAATCCGGGTTGGTCACGGACACCTTGTAGCTGCCGTCGCTCTTCCCCTTGGCCTTTGCGGGTTGCCGGGTGGCACCGTCAGCGGCGGATGCCTCCGCCTCGACCCCGTCGATGTCCGGGGTGGAGCTGTTCTGGAGGACGAAGGCCAGGTCGAAGGGGTAGGTGTTGCCGCTCTGGGTGGTGTTTTCCGCGTCCAGGTCCAGGCCGTACCTCGGCCAGAGCAGTGCCAGGTTCTCCTTGCCGTTCGCCGGCCGGGCGGACGTGAACGTCCACGCGGTGCCGGCCTTCGTGGACAGCGGGAACCACGCCGGGTGCTCGGTGTCCATGGTGATCCGGTAGGTCGCCGGGTCAGGGCCGACCGGCAGCGTCGTGAGCGAGAACCAGCCAGCCCTGCTCCTTGAGGAGTTTGCCGTCCTGGTACAACTGCACCGTCGTCGCGGCGCCGTCATCGCCCTGGAAGTGGGCGCAGTGCACGGGCTGACTGTCGCCCATCGCCATCATGTTGAGGGTGACCTTGTCACCGTCGCGGAACGCGAGGGTGGTCTCCGGTCCGGACCTCCCGACTCACCACCTTCACCAGCACGGTTGAGGACCTTGCCGATGTACAGATCGGCGCCCGGCGCCACACCCTTGCCGCCCGACGCGGCACCCGAGCCTACGATGGTCGAGGCGACATGCGTGCCGTGACCGTGGTCGTCGACCGCGTCGGGGCGTCGGTGAAGTTCTGCGACCGCGCCACGCCCTCAAGCCGTGCCGGTCGCCGTGTCCTCGTGGTCCGCACTGCCGGCGGAGTGGTCCCTGCGCACCGTGCAGTGGAGCGAGTTGTCCCGCACATCGGCAACGATCGTGTCTCCGGGCCCGGCCTCGTCGCTGAGCAGCAGTGAGGCAACTCGGTTGTCGAGTTCCGTCTGGATCGTGCGGCGCAGCGGCCGGGCACCGAACTCCGGCTGGTAGCCATGAGCGACCAGCAGCTTCTTCGCCGCTTCGGTGACCTCCAGCGTCATGTCCTGCGCGTGGACACGGTGTTTGCTCCGGCGAAGGAGGTGCTCGACGATCTCCGACAGGTCTTCCTCGGTGAGACTGTGGAAGACGATGATGTCGTCGATGCGATTGAGGAATTCGGGCAGGAATCGTCCCCGCAGGTCCTCCATCAGCTCGTCCTTGAGCTCGGCCGCGTCGCCCTTGTGGGCGAGGATGCGATGGGCGCCGATGTTGGACGTCATGATGACGACGCAGTGGCGGAAGTCGACCGTGCGGCCCTGTCCGTCCGTGAGACGACCGTCGTCGAGGATCTGGAGCAGGGTGTTGAAGACGTCGGGGTGTGCCTTCTCCACTTCGTCGAACAGCACTACGCTGTACGGGTGGCGCCGAACCTTTTCGGTGAGCTGGCCGGCCTCTTCGTAGCCGATGTATCCCGGGGGCGCTCCGACGAACCGGGCCACGGTGTGCTTCTCCTGGAACTCGCTCATGTCGAACCGGATCATGCGGTTCTCGTCGCCGAACAGCAACTCGGCGAGTGTCTTGGCGAGTTCGGTTTTGCCGACACCCGTCGGCCCCAGGAAGAGGAACGAACCGACAGGGCGGTTCGGGTCCCCCATGCCGGCTCGATTCCGGCGCACGGCTTCGGAGACCGCGGTGACCGCCTCGTTCTGGCCGACGATCCTGGCGTGCATCTCCTCTTCGAGCCTGAGGAGCCTCTCCTTCTCACCGGCGGTGAGCTGTGAGACCGGAATCCCCGTACTGCGGGAGACGATGTCGGCGATGTCGGCAGCCGTGACCGAGACGACGCCTTCTCGACGCTCCCCGATTCCCGCGAGCTCGCCCTCCACCTCGGCGATCTGCCGCTTCAGTTCGGAGGCCTTCTCGAACTCCTCGCCGGCGACGGCCTGGTCCTTCTCCCGTCGCAGCTTCGCGAGGCGGTCCTCGCGGCTGACGATCTCGGTGGAACGGCTTGCACTTCGCAGCCGCACACGGGCGCCCGCCTGGTCCATCAAGTCGACGGCCTTGTCGGGCAGGAACCGGTCGCCGATGTAGCGGTCGGAGAGTTCCGCCGCTGCCGCCAGGGCCCCGTCGGCGAAGCGGACCTGGTGGTGGGCCTCGTACGCGTCCCGCAGCCCTTCGAGGATCTGGACCGTCTCCTCGACTGTCGGCTCCGGGATCAGGACAGGTTGGAAGCGGCGTTCGAGAGCGGCGTCCTTCTCGACGTGCTTGCGGTACTCGTCGATCGTCGTCGCTCCCACCACGTGGAGCTCGCCGCGTGCGAGTGCGGGCTTGAGCATGTTGCCCGCGTCCATGGAGCCCTCGCCCGTCGCACCGGCGCCGACGACGGTGTGCAGTTCGTCGATGAAGAGGATGATGTCGCCGCTCGCCTCCTGGACGTCCTCGATGACCTTCTTCAGGCGCTCCTCGAACTGTCCGCGGTACTGCGCGCCGGCCACCATGCCGGACAGGTCCAGGGCGACGACCCGCTTGTCCTTCAGTGTGTCGGGCACTTCGCCCGCCACGATGCGCTGGGCCAGTCCCTCCACGATCGCGGTCTTCCCGACGCCGGGCTCGCCGATGAGCACGGGGTTGTTCTTGGAGCGCCGCGAGAGGATCTCGACGGTCTGCTCGATCTCCTCGGCCCGGCCGACCACCGGATCGAGTTTCCCCGCCTTCGCTTCCTCGGTCAGGTCCCTGCCGTACTCGTCCAGTGTCGTGGACGGCTGCTTCCCGGCAGCGGGAGCACCGCCGTTCGCGCGGGTCGCCCGCTCCGTGAGGCCGCGCAGCTGCTGCACGTCCAGGTCCTCCGCGCGCAGGAAACGGGTGGCACCGGATTCGGGGTCGCCGAGGAGCGCGCCGAGGATGTGCTCGGGGCCGATGTAGGAAACCCCTGCCGCCTGCGAATCCGCGTAGGCGGCGGCAAGGGTGCGCTTCGCCGCCGGCGTGAGTCCCGGCTCCGCGGACGGCTCGCCGGACTCGCGGGGGAGCACTTCGGCGATGTGAGCCGCGAGCGCTTCCGTGTCCACCCCCGCCTCGGCCAGCAGCCTTCGTGCCGGATCGACCTGGGTGGCCGCCCACAGCAGGTGCTCCGTGTCGAGGTCGGACGTTCCGTCCTCGACCGCCTTTCGCGTGGCCGTGTTGAGGAGTTCGTGCGACGACTCCGTCAGGAGCCGTCCAATGGGTACGCGCTGCACGGCTGGGGGTGACGTTCCGGGCGACATCCCGAAGAATCGATTCAGTAGATCGCTGAACGGATCGGCCGAACCGAAGGGTGAACCGAACGCCATCGACATGTGAGCTCCTGATGCGCGAAGGGGGTCCTCCACACTCAAACTCGATGTCCACCGCTCCGCAAACGGAATGGCGCTGTCGGCGCGGCCCGACGAGCGGCACGGCATCGGCGGGAATCTCCCACCGGGACGGCGTGGACATCCGGGTGATGTCGCCCTGCACCGATCACACATCATCCAGGACCCTGTCCTGCTTCCCCTCCCGGCCCAGGGCGTGCGTGGCTTCGACGGCGGCGGGGTGGGCCTCTGCGCGCGGGAGAGACGATAGACCACGCGCCTTACAGGGCGGCGCAACAGTCAGGCTGATCAGTGACCAAGAGCGGACTGCCGCTCACCCGGCGGGCATTCCACGACCACGATCCAGTCCTGACAGCACAGTGGTCCCGACCCATGGGCCCACCCACTCGGGCGGGGAGGCTCGGTGATCCAGGCCCCTGCTCGCCGACGAGCGTGTGCCGGCGCCGGTCTACTACGCCGTTGCGTCCATGCGTGGCGCTCAGCCCTGCTTGACTCTTTGTCCGACGAGGGGCGCGCCGTGCCGGGTCTGCGCGGCGAAGCCCCTTCGGCCCTGACACTTGACTTCGAGCACGGTCTCCCCCATAACGTCATCCCATGTCGGACGAGAATGGCTCGGGCCGGCGCGGAAAGCTGCCGCGCTCGCTGTACGAGCGGGAGCTGTACCGGCTCCAGACCGAGCTCGTGAAGCTCCAGGAATGGGTGCGGGCTGAAGGCGCACGGCTCGTCGTCGTGTTCGAGGGACGTGACGCGGCGGGCAAGGGCAGCACGATCAAGCGCGTCACCGAGCACCTGAATCCCCGGGTAGCACGCATCGTCGCGCTGCCGCGGCCCACCGAGCGCGAGCGTGGCCAGTGGTATTTCCAGCGCTACGCCGAGCACCTCCCGGCCGCGGGGGAAGTGGTCCTGCTCGACCGGAGCTGGTACAACCGCGCAGGCGTCGAGCGCGTCATGGGTTTTTGCACCATGGAGGAATACCAGCGATTCCTTCGCCAGTGCCCGATCTTCGAGCGGATGCTGGTGGAGGACGGCATTCTGTTGCGCAAGTACTGGTTCTCGGTGAGTGACTCGGTGCAGGAGGAGCGGTTCCGACGCAGGCTGCAGGACCCCACCCGTCGGTGGAAACTCTCACCGATGGACCTGGAATCGATCACCCGCTGGGAGGCCTATTCACGGGCGAAGGACGAGATGTTCGTCCATACCGATATCTCGGAGGCTCCTTGGTACGTCGTCGAGAGCGACGACAAGCGCCGGGCCCGGCTGAACATGATCGCCCATCTGCTGTCGACGGTGCCGTACGAAGCGGTCGCCCCACCAGTGATCGAACTTCCTCGGCGGCCTCCGGCCACCGGATACCAACGGCCGCCGCGGGACCTTCAGACGTATGTCCCCGACCACGCGTCTGAACTCAGAAAGTGAAAGGAGAGGTCTCACACGATCAGGCCGCCAGAGGCGCGGCGACCACCGGACAATCGGCATGGTGGAGCAGGATATGGACAACTCGGCCGAGCTGGAGTCCGAGGTAGCCGCGGTGACCATGCACTCCGACGACGATCAGGTCCGCGGCGGCCGAGCGCCGGACCAGCACTTTTGTAGCCATTCCCTCGACAGCTACCGGGTGCAGTCGGACCGTCGGCCTCAGTCTCCCACTCCGGCCTTGTCCATGGCCTCCGCCAGGGTGCGCAGGGTCGCGATGCCCTGTTCGACGTGTTCCGGAAAGATCATGGCCGAGAGGGTGGTGACTCCGGCTTCGGCGTACGCCTGCAGCCGGTCCGCGATGCGGTCGGTGGAACCCAGCAGGGCGGTGCGGTCGAGGAATTCCTGCGGCATGGCCTCGGTGGCCGCACGCAACTCCCCGTCCAGGTAGAGTTTTTGCACCTGTTCGGCCTCGTCGGGGAAGCCGGTGCGGGCCATGAGCCGGTTGTAGAAATTGTGCTGACGTGAGCCCATCCCGCCCACGTAGTGGGTGGTGTATGCGCGAACCCGGTCGGCGCAGTCGGCGAGATTGCCGCCGATCACGACCGGCACCGCCGCCACCACGTCGAATCCCCGCAGATCCGCCCCCTTGCGCTCCCGTCCGGTGCGCAGTTCCGCCAGGGACTCCTGCCTGAACTCGGGCTGAAAGAAGACGGAGAGCCAGCCGTCCGCGATCTCGCCCGCCAGGCGCATGTTGGCCGGGCCGACGGCCGCGAGGTAGACCGGTACGTGCTTGCGCCGAGGGCGCATGCCCAGCTGGATGGCCTTGCCGGGGCCGTCCGGGAGCGGCAAGCGGTAGTGCTCTCCGTCGTAGGCGACGGTCTTGCGCTGCAGCGCCATCCTCACGACGTCGACGTACTCGCGGGTGCGTGCCAGCGGCTTTTCGAACCGGGCGCCGTGCCAGCCCTCGGCGACCTGCGGCCCGGACACTCCGAGTCCGAGGCGGAAGCGGCCCTCGGAGAGCAGGTCGAGGGTGGCGGCGGTCATCGCCGTCATCGCGGGGGTGCGGGCAGGGATCTGCATCGCAGCCGTACCCAGATCGATGCGTGAGGTCTGCGCGGCGAGCCAGCCGAGCAGCGAGACCGTGTCCGAGCTGAACGCTTCGGCAGTCCAGGCCACCGAGAAGCCCAGGCGCTCGGCCTCGCGAACGTACTGAGCGGATTCCCGCGGCCGGGCTCCGGCGCCCAGGTTGCCAAGGTAGCGGAGATTGAGTCCGAGCCTCATGGGTCCGGGTGTCCTTCCTGCGTGGTCAAAGAGCGATCGAGGAATTCCAGGACGGTGCCGCGGTACAGCTCGCGGTCCGTCGCCAACGTCTGGAGATGGCCCGCCTGCGGGATCACCAGCAGCTCGGCTCGTGCGTACGGCCGGGCCGGCTGCCTTGCCTCCTCGGTCGGTACGATCGGGTCGGCGAACGAACGGGCGGAGCAGGTGCGACAGACACGGTTTCCCTCATGATCGATGGATCGAGGAAGGGTGTGCTCAGATCACCAGGCCGCCGTCCACGCCCAGGACCTGACCGGAGATGTAGCGGGCGCGGTCGGAGACGAGGAAGGAGACCAGGTCGGCGACGTCGTCGGGGGTGCCGAAGCGGCCGAGCGGAACGCCGTCGAGGATGTCCTTCCTGACCGCCTCGGTCAGGCCGGCGGTCATGTCGGTCTCGATGAGGCCGGGCGCCACGACATTGGCGCGTACGCCGTACTTTCCGCACTCCTTGGCCAGGGACTTGGTGAAGCCGATGATCCCCGCCTTGGAAGCCGCGTAGTTGGTCTGCGTGGCGTTACCGTAAACCCCGGCTATGGACGACAGCGTCACCACACAGCCGGCGCGGCGCTTCATGAACGAGAAGATGACCGAGCGGCACATGTTGTAGGTGCCGTCGAGGTTGGTCGCCATGACATCGCCCCAGTCCTCGCCGGTCATCCTCACCAGGGGGTTGTCACGTACCACTCCCGCGGAGGTCACCACGGTGTCGATCGGGCCGAGCTCACTCTCCGCGGCGTCGGTGAACGCCCGGACCTGCTCCAGAGACGCGACGTCGACGCGGTGGGGAACGACCCGGGCTCCGGTATCGGTGGTCGACTTGACGACCTCGTCGGCTGCGTCCGCGTCCGAGCGGTAGCAGAACGCGACATCGAATCCGTCGTGGGCCAGCCGGGACACGATGGCGCGGCCAATGCCGCGGGAGCCGCCCGAGACGAGCGCCACCCGTCGCTGGGTGTCTGGCATGTCTTTCTCCTGAAAAGCCTTGTCAAGCAGGGTCTGTGAG
>NZ_JBHVFF010000270.1:0-12036 GCF_042801895.1 Streptomyces sp. NPDC057543
GCCTGGTCGTCACCTTGTAGGTGATCTCCGCGTCGGCGATGCTCCCACCGTTCTTGGCGGTGATGGTGAACTTGCTGGTGCCGGGAGAGGCAGGAATTCCGGTGATGCCCCCGGTGTCCTGGTTGAGGGTCAGGCCGCGCGGGAGGCGGCCGTCGGTGACCTCGTAGCGGATGGTCCGCGGAGTCGTCGAGGTCACCTTGAAGGCGTACAGCTTTCCGACCCGGGCGTCCGTCGGCTGCGGCGTGGCGAAGCCCGGCGTCGAGGCCTTCACCGGCTGCGGGTCGCCGATCGACTGACTGGACGTGTCCTTCTCCTGCAGCGTCCACTCGGCGTCCGGCGTGACCTCGCTCAGGTGCCAGTGCCTGCTCGCGACGCCCAGTTGCTTCTTCTGCTCGGCAGTGAACGCACCGGCTGCGCGCGCGGACTCCCACATCCGGACGGCGGCGAGCAGCGTGGTGGAGTTCTGCCCGGACTGGAGGCTGCTCACGGTGGTCTCGAAGTTGATGCCGGCGTCCAGGGAGGCCGCGTGCGCCAGGGTGTCCTCGATCTTTTGCAGGGTGTCACTGCCCGAGAGCCCTTGCTGGCCCATCATCCCGGGCAGGTAGTTCGCCCGGTAGAAGGTGTTGCTGCGGATGATCTGGGCGTAGCTCGTGGGGCCGATCTCACCCCAGCTCGCCCTGGACTGGGCGTCCCAGGTGTTCGACGCGAGGTTGCTGCACTCGGTGATGAAGTTCTTGGTGGTGACCTGCCGGTGGACGCCGTTGACGAGCCGTGCGAAGCCGTAGCCGCCCCAGCCGTTGTAGCCGGTGCCTTCCAGCCCGTCGTAGGACGTGGCGTGGACGCCGCTGGTGTTGTAGGCGGTGGCCAGCCGGGTCGCGATCTCGTCGGTGATCGGCAGACCGGCCAGCGCTCCGCCGTAGCCGTTCTGGATGAGCCGGGCGACGGTGGTGCCGGCCGGGTAGTCCTTGGCGGCCGAGGACCACTGTGCCCGATTCAGGCCGCCGACCTGCCACTCGGTGTTACTGACCTTGGTGACGGATCCGTAGGTGATGAACTCGTCGCCGATCCGCAGCCGTTGACCGTCGACGCCGGAGGCCAGCAGGCCGCTGGCATCCAGGTACAGCGTGGTGTCCGACCCGGCCAGCGGGCGGGTGAGCCGGGCGGACCCGCCCACCGCGAGCCGTGGATCGGCCGGCGCCGCCACGTATGGGTCGTTGGAGTCGATGAAGGTGGACAGGGTGTGCACCCCGACCTCGATGCCCTCCTTCGCCGCTGCGGCCACCAACTGGGCGGCCGCCGCGTCCGATCCGCCGAAGGAGCCGTTGAACTGGTAGTGCCCGTGCGACACCCACGGCCCGTTGCCGGTGATCGCGTAGATGTTCCGCACCCCGGCCTGAGCGGCGAGCTTGGCGGCCGCGGTGACGTTGCCCGTGTTGAGGTCGTGGACCCAGAAGTGGGTCTGCGAGGTGCGCTGGGCCGCCTTCTGCCACTGGCCGTCCAGGGTGGGGTACGCCTGGTCGTGCTCCTTGGCAATCTGACTGAGCACGGTCAGGGCGAGATCCGGCGCACTGCCGAACAGGGCGATCTTCGACCCGACGACTCGGCCCTCCGGCGCGGGCAGCGGGCCGAGCGGGATCTCGTAACCGTTGGTGCGCTGCCGGACCCGCGCCTTGCTGTAGTCGTAGGTGGTGGCGCGCAGGACGCTGCCCCACGTGGTCTTCGCGGCGACGTTGCTCGCCAGCCACTCGTCCTTCGCGCCGGTCTGCAGCCCGTACGGATTCCAGACGAGATCGGGACCGAACCCGTACGCCAGATGCTCGTTCGGCCACCCGCCCACTGTCTTGTCGTTCAGCGGCCGGACCCCCATGACGAAATCGGAGTTGGCGACCACACCGACCGTCTCGCCGATGGTCTCGTCGAGCGTCGTCGGCAGCGGACCCCACAGCAGTGTCTGCACATCCACACCCGAGGCGGCCGTCAGGCCGACGACTTCAAGTGTGGAATGCGTGGCAAACCCGACGGCCTCTACCTGGATCGTCACGCTCTCGCCGACGAACTCCAGGACCTGCCGGTTGTGCGACCGGTCACGCGACACGACCCGCACCTCCGCGGGAACCACGTGCTTGCCGTCGGCCACCACGCTGACCAGCGGCACGGGGGTGTCCTTCGCCAGGTGGTCGGTGCCGTCGCGCAGGTCCACCAGGCTGTCCACGTACCCGGAGCCGCTGATGCCCACCGACAGGAAGCCCGCCCCGATCCGTAGCGTCGGGGACGCCTTGGGCCTGGCCGTTCGCGCGGCGTGCGCGGGGCCGGCGGCCATGGCCACGGCCGTGGCCGAACTCAAGCCGCTGGCAACCAGAAAGCGACGCCTGTCCACATGTCCTCCTAGGTGAAGTGACTCTCGATGACGCGCGGGATCGCTGATCAACTGCCCGTGAACAGCGCAGAGGGGCGCAAGGCCGGCAAACGTCGAGCGACGAACAAGGTCACCTGGATAGTTCGTATTCTTCAGCGGAGATGGTTCGCGCTGTTCCGGGGAGCGGGATCGGTGGGCGGCCGTGAGCCGGAGAGCCCATAGGCCTGCCCGTGCAGGGAGGAGCGCTTACTTCTCCTGTGTAACTACCGCAGCACAAGTGCGGTCTAGCGTGCACGGCACGGAAGGGGCCGTCAAGGCTTAGTTCGGATCTATTCCCGATGGCACGGGTGCTCCATGGGGCGATCCGAGCACCCCTGAACCGGCGGCCCGGGAGGTATCTTGGGGCCCAGCACGTGGTATTTCGTGACCTGCATGCATCGGATACATGGAGCAACATGACTGGATCTTCCCGGCCCGCGTCCGCGCCATCGGATTCGGAGACGGAGGCGGCCCCTTACCGTCCCGGCTACGAGGTCGCGGCGGAGCGCATCCTGGAGTACGTCGCACGGCAGGGGATGGGGCCCGGCGACCGGCTGCCGACGGAGAAGGATCTGGCCGCCGAAGTGGACATGAGCAGGACGGTGGTGCGAGAGGGTGTCAAGATCCTCTCGGCCCTCGGGAGGCTTTCGGTGGAGAAGGGACGCGGCATTTTCGTGGCGCATCCCAGGAACGACCTGTGGTCCGACACGTTCTCCCGGTTCCTGCCGACCGACCCGAGCCGCGTCGGTGAACTGTTCGAGTTCCGGCGCTTCACCGAGGCCGAGACCAGCGGGCTCGCGGCCACGCGGGCCACACCGGTTCAGCTCAGGGCGATCCGCGAGGCAGCGCAGCGCTCGGCAGAGGCCGCCGAGCGCGACGACTACGAGTCGTTCAGCCGGGCCGATGCGGAGTTCCATCAGGCGATCGGCGCGGCAGCGGGGAACGCGTTCCTCTCCAGCCTGGTCGACGCGATCCAGCGACTGCAGCGCCAGGTCACCATCGTTGCCCTGGCCGACTCCGCACCGGGATCACTCGCCGGGGCCGCGGAGCAGCACATGGCGATCCTGGAAGCGATCGGGGCCGGCGAGCAGGAACAGGCCGCCGCCCTCATGGCCCGCCATATCGACACGACGGAACGCCAGGTCCAACGAGAGATCCGCAACCGCATCTTCGCCACTCCCGCCGCTCCCGTCGGCCCGGACGGGGCGTGACCACGGACGACAGCCTCGATCAGTAGTGCCCCGTCGGCCCCCGCCCCGCCGCCCACGCCGGAAGCGACCGGGCGACGGGGCGGTCGAAGCGTGCCGGGGTCGTAAACCGCGCCACCGACGCGTCTCGTTCCTACGCGGCAAATCCGTGGGGTCCGGCGAAACTCTACCGACATGTATCAGATCTATTGCCGCCTTGGTTGAGGTAATAACTCCGTCTCATCTCTTGACATGCCGTCGCGCGCGGACTTCCATACCCCCAAGGTGCCCTGAGGGGCGAACGCTGAGGGGAAGCGGTCGCCCCCGAGAGCAGCAGGACTCCGGGAAGAGTCTGAACCATGTGACGGATTCGGTGGACGGTCGGCAGCGGGATTCCCTCTCTCGTCTCGGTACGAGCAAGACAGCGACTCGGTACCGCCCCCGGACAACGACGGGTAGGGGAAGTTGAACATGAAGCGCAATCCGATACTCACGAGAACCGCCGCCCTCGCAGGTGCTCTCCTCCTGGCCGGGTGCACGGCCGGCAGTTCCGGAACGAGTGCGTCCAAGGGCGACGGCGACACGGTCACCTTGACCTTCCTCACCTTCGAAACGCCCAACCTGGACGCGAAGTACTGGGACGCCGCGATCGCCCGCGCCACGGCGAAGGTGCCCGGGGTGACGATCAAGAAGCTCGTGTCGCCCAGCGCCGACCGCACCGGGTACGCGAAGCAGCTCGACAGCACGGGCCAGTTCCCGGACGTCATGATCGGCCTGAACCCCGCCGGATTCGCCGAGGCGGGCAAGCTGGCGCCGTGGACGGACAAGGAACTCGCGACGTACAAGAACCCCCGCGCCAACACGTACGACGGCAAGGTCTACCAGCTGCCCTACTCCGCCCAGACGACGCTGGTCTACTACAACAAGAAGGACTTCGCGGCGGCCAGCATCGACACACCGCCCCACACGTACCGTGAACTGCTCGACGACAGCGCCAAGTTGAAGAAGAAGGGCATCAACCCCTTCGTGGTCGGCGGTGGCGGCAAGGATTCCTGGGCCGACATGTTCCCGCTGATCTGCACGGTGGCCACCGACGTCTACAAGAAGACCCCGGACTGGCTGACCCAACGCGCCAAGGGCAAGGTCAAGTTCACCGACCCGGCGTTCGTCGCCGCCGCCCAGAAGGTCGCCGGCCTCGCGGACAAGGGATACATCGACCGCGCCGGCCTTTCCCGCTCCTACGCGGACACCGAACAGGCCTTCCGTGACGGTAAGGGCGCGATGTATCCGATGGGCAGCTGGTTCTCCGCCTCGGCCGACACGAAGAAGCCGGTCTTCGACACGGGCGCCTTCGCGTGGCCCACGGACCAGGGGGCCCCGGCACTCCCGGGCGTCCTCGGCGGCGGGATGACGGTGAGCGCCAAGGCGTCCGATGTGCCCCTGGCCAAGAAGTGGGCCAAGGCCTTCATGGAGGACCAGAAGAACCTGGACGCCGCCGTCAAGGCCGACGGGCTCATCATCGACATCAAGGGCTACAGCCCGCCCAGCACCATGGGCCCCGTCTACAAGAAGACCGTGGCGGCGTATCGGCAGGCCCAGAAGGACGACGGGATCGTCAACTCGTTCTCCCAGGAGACCGGTGACGGTTCCCTGCCGCCCGGCCTGGCCGACAAGGCCGCGGCCGGCGTCCAGAAGCTCATCGGCGGCCGCATGACGGCCCGTCAGTTCGGTGCCTACATGGACGAGCAGTGGGACAAGGCCACCCGATAATGCGCATACGTACCCTGACCCGACCGGAGGGTTCCGCTGCCGCGCCCGCGGAGAAGGAATCGGCAGCGGTCCGACCACAGGACGCCCCCGCGCGGCGGTCGTCGCGACCGTCCCGGCGCTTCCGCCCGAACGGCGGGCCGGGCCGCTTCGCCGTCTTCGCGGCTCCCGGACTGCTCGCCTACCTGGCCCTCGTCCTGGTGCCGATCGGCATGAGCGCCGGCTACAGCCTCACCAACAAGAACCCCTTCAACCCGCCGACCCGGTGGGTGGGCCTGTCCAACCTCACGAGCCTGTTCTCCGACGACGATTTCCTCAAAGCACTGCAGAACACCGTCGTCATCACCGTGATCGTGACGCTGGTGACCAACGCCGGCGGCCTGGCGATCGCCCTGCTGCTCGACCGGCGCGGCTGGCTGTACAACGCTCTGCGCAGCGTGTTCTTCGTGCCGGTCGTGCTGAGCGCCGTGGTGGTCAGCGTCATCTGGCAGTCGATCCTCGTCGACGACGGCCTGCTCAACTCCATGCTGCGACAGCTGGGGGTGAGTCATCCGCCGGGCTGGCTCTCCGACCCGAGCCTCGCCCTCTACACGGTCTCGTGGGTCATCGCCTGGCAGGGGCTCGGCTTCTGCGTGGTGATCTACCTGGCCGGACTGCAGGGAATCCCGCAGGAGTTGCACGAGGCGGCGGCCATCGACGGCTGCGGACCACTGATGCGGTTCCGCCATGTCACCTGGCCGATGCTGGCACCCGCCGTCACCATCAACACGGTCATGTCACTGATCGGCGGATTCAAGGCCTACGACCAGATCCAGGTGCTCACCAACGGCGGCCCCGGCCCCGGCACCACATCCACCCTCGCCTTCCAGGTGATCCAGACCGCGTTCAACGGCAACCACGTCGGCTACGCCTCCGCGATGGCCGTGGCGATGCTGATCCTGGTCGCGACCGTCTCCGTGATCGCGCTCGGGTGGCTGCAGAATCGCGAGGTGTCCGCATGAGCACGAACACGAACACGAACACGAAGATGAACCCGGACCTGAACGCGAGCATGAACAGGGGTCGAACAAGGGCGTGGATACGCCCGGTCGTCGCGCTCCTCGCCGGCCTGCTGTTCTTCCTGCCGATCTACCTCGTACTGGTCAACGTGTTCAAGGACGGTTCGGCGATCGTGTCGGACCCGGTCGGCCTCCCGGTCCCACCGACCCTGGACAACATCCAGAGCGTGCTGTCGCGCCCGGACCACCTCTTCTGGTACGGGCTGGTCAACAGCACGGAGGTCACCGTGATCTCCATTCTCGTCATCACCGCGACCTCCGCCATGCTCGGCCACTACCTGGCCCGGTCGACCGGCGTCCTGGCCAAGGTCATCATGGTCGTCCTGCTCTGCGGTCTCATGGTGCCGCCTGCGGTGATCCTCACCCCGATCACCGAAGTCCTGCGCACGCTGGGGCTGATGAGCAGCGTGCCCGGACTGGTCCTGGCGTACGTCGGCTACTACATGCCGTTCGGAGTGTTCGTCTTCGCGGGCTTTGCCAAGACGATCCCCCGAGAGCTCGAAGAAGCCGCGGCGATCGACGGCGCCGGAGCGTTCCGCGCCTTCTGGCAGGTGGTCTTCCCGCTGATGCGGCCGGCGTCGGCCAGCGTGGTGATCTTCCTCGGCGTCTGGATCTGGAACGACTTCCTCAACCCGCTGATCGTCCTGGGCCCGGCGGCAGGCACCACGGTGACCGTCGGCATCTACCGTGCCATCGGCGAACACCAGGCGGACTTCGGCTCGGTCTTCGCCTTCATGTTCCTGGCGACAGTGCCCATCCTCGTCTTCTACCTGGCCTTCCAGAAGCAGTTCGTCAAGGGCCTCACTGGAGGAGCGACGAAGGGTTGAGATCGGCCGGTACGGCTGGGCATGTGACAGGGCGGGGCGGGGACCGACGCAAGCCCCGCCCCCCTGTCACATGTCGCGGACTTCGGACGCTCGCGCCCCTTCACGCCCGTTCATGTCCGTTCACGTCCCTTCAGCGAGAGGCACTCCTCACCCCATGCACCCCACAGCACTCGTGCACACCGCCACCGCCGTCGACGCACTGTCACTGGGTGCCGCCGCCCTGGGGAACCTGTTCCACGCGGTCAGCGACGAGGACGCGGCCGCCACCGTGGAGGCCGCCTGGGCCTGCGGAATCCGTGCGTTCGACACCGCTCCGCACTACGGACTCGGCCTGTCCGAGCGCCGGCTGGGGGACGCACTGCGCACCCGGCCACGTGCGCAGTTCACGCTGTCCACCAAGGTCGGCCGCCTGCTGCGCGCACGCGCCGGGCTGCCCGGCGACGACCTGGCGAACGGCTTCGCTGTCCCGGCCACCCACGAGCGGGTGTGGGACTTCAGCACCCGAGGTGTGCGCACCAGCGTCGAGGAGAGCCTCACCCGGCTCGGCCTCGACCGCGTGGACACCGTCTATCTGCACGACCCGGACGGCCACGAGCGCGAGGCCTTCGACTGCGCCTACCCCGAGTTGGAGCGGATGCGTGCGGAGGGCATGGTCGGCGCGATCGGTGTCGGCATGAACCAGACCGCGATGCCGACACGCTTCGTCCGCGACACCGACATCGACGTGGTCCTGCTGGCCGGCCGCTACTCCCTGCTCGACCAGAGCGCTCTGGCCGCCCTGCTGCCGCAGGCGGCGCAACGCGGAGTGTCCGTGCTGGTCGGCGGGGTGTTCAACTCGGGCCTCCTCGCCGATCCCCAGCCGGGCGCGACCTTCGATTACGCACCGGCCCCGGCACACCTGCTGGACCGGGCGCTGGCCCTGCGCACGCTGTGCGAGACCTTCGGTGTTCCGCTGCGGGCAGCAGCCCTGCAATTCCCGCTGGGGCACCCGGCGGTGGCCGGTGTGCTGCTCGGGGCACGCAGCGCCGCCGAGGTGACGGACGCCACCGCGCTGATCAGCAGCCCCATCCCCGAGGAGATGTGGCTCGCCCTGCGTGCCCACGGTCTGCTGCCGCCGGGCGTGCCGGTGCCTGTACCGCGTCAGGACGGCGTACGTCCCTGATCACGGACGGCGGCGTACGTCCCTGATCTCGGACGACGGTGTGCGACCGGGTCCACAGAACACAGACTCCCCGTAATGTTTCGGCTTTATCCTTGCGATCCTCTTGCATGTCGTGACAGGGTACCGGCATTGATCTGAAACTCCCTTCGCTGGAACGCACACACGAGGATGGTTGCAGGATGCTTGACAGGAGAAACTGTCTTTCTCTGCTGGCGGCCGCCGGAGTCGGAGCGAAGATCGCGCTCGAACCGACGATCTCCCGAGCCCAACCGCTCGACGCAGGGGTTACCGAAGCCGCTGGCCAGGCTGCGGAACTCAGCCGTTCTCTGCGCGAATTGCACGGCTCCCTCCGGGTGTCGATTCGGGAATATGACGGCACGACGCTGCGCCGGGCCCAGGAATTCGACGGCGACACGCTGGCCGACGGGCCGCGACAGTGGCAATTGAAGCGGGATACGCGGCGGGTGCCCGGTGATCACGGATGGGAGGTCACCCTGACCTGCACCCTGAAGAAGGGTGAGGCGGAACAGACCGCAATCTCTGTGGATTTCCCATTCGAGAGCTGGGAGACCGCCAACTACGTGATGATTCCCGGAATCATCTACAACGGCAATCGCTATCGCGCCATCGGCAACGGATACAATCCGGACTATCCGGCCGACATGTACTACAACCCACAGACGCCGCTGACGATATCGAACAACCCGCGACTGGCCGTCGATCCTGCGGCGCCTTCACGGATCGAGCTGGCAACGTTCAGTACTGCCGCCCCTGCGATGAGTTTCTTCTCGCCCAGGTCGAAAAAGGGCTGGATCGTCCTCACCGAGCAGGGAACCCGCCTGGGCAACAGTGGACTCTCGGTTGAGGAGAGCGCGAGCAGGGAAAGCTGTGAATTCCGCATCTCGGCACCGGTTGTGCGCCGGCAGGCGGCCGGTTTCGGTGACTTTCGGCCGAGCGGTGACAGGGCGTCGAACTGGGCTCCCGGTGACGCCGTTTCGATTCGCTTCCAGGTTTTCACCTTCGATGCCGATGGAATTCCGGCAGTCCTGCAAAAATTCATGGATGTGCGAAAGTCGCTCACCGGCCCCACCGAGCCTCGCAACCTGCTTCCGATGAGTAAGCTGGCGGAGCTTGGCACCAACATCTGCCGAGGTAATTTCACAGAGACCAAGGCGGGCCGCTTCTATCTTCCGGAAAACTCCAGACACTTTCAACTGGGTTGGGTCAGCGGAATGATCAACACCTATCCCATGTTGGCTCTGAATGACCCGACGGAACGGGGCAGGGTCGCCGATGAGCTTGACTTCATCTGTTCCCGCATGAAGGGGAAGAGCGGATTCTTCTACGGCTTCATCAGCGAAGATGGTGAGATCCGCTCAGAGAAGGCCCACCCCGACTTTCCGGCGGTGCAGGCGATGGTACGCAAGAACGGAGACGTGCTCTTCTGGCTGATCAAGCATGTGATGCTCCTGAAGGCGCAAGGGCACGGCGACACCATCAAGGAATCCTGGGAACTGGCCGCGGGCGGTCTGGCCGAAGCATTCACCCGGACCTGGCGAAAGCACGGAGAATTCGGTCAGTACATCGCGCCCGAAACAGGCGACATTGCCGTGTATAACTCGACGGCCGGCGCCATCGCTCCGGCCGGGCTCGCCCTGGCGGCTGAATACTTCCACCGTCCGGACTGGTTGGCCGTGGCCGAGGAAGCAGCGGAATTCTACTATGACCGCGACATCAAGTCCCGTGGATTCACCGGCGGAGCGTGCGCGGATATTTCACAGGATGCGGACTCCGAAACAGCGTTTGCTCTCCTGGAGTCATTCATGGCGCTGTACCAGTACACCGGAAAGAAGGGATGGCTGAATCGCGCCAAGGTCCAGGCCGCGCTGTGCTCGTCCTGGACGCTTGCGTACAATCCGCTGTTTCCGGCAGGCAGTGATATCGCGCGGCTTAAGGGACGGATGGCTGGCGCCGTTTGGGCAAGCAGCCAGAACAAACATGCCGCGCCCGGTGTCTGTACGTCCTCTGCGGACCACCTGTTCAAGCTGTATCGAGCCACTGGGGACATGAAGTACGCTGAACTCATCAGCGATATCCAGCATGCCCACGCCGAGGCCGTCAACATGCCGGGACATATAACCACCGACTACCTCATCGGTTCGAGCATGGAGCGGATCCAGCCCAGCGATGCCGAGGGCAAGGATGCCGTCGGTAATTTCATCAGGACGAGAAACTCCTGGACCGAGACCGACGGTGTCTTGATGGCACTCGAAATTCCCGGACTCTACGTCAGGCCCGGGGAAGGAATCCTCATTCCCTTTGATCACGTCGAGGCCGAGCATGTCAGCGAGAGCCGTCAGGCCGCCGTAATCCGCTTGACCAACAACACGGCCTACGGGGCACGGGTGTCGGTGCTGGCGGAAACGGCCCGCCAATCGGCCCGCCCCCTTGGATACACGGCGTTCCTCGATTGGCCGCAGGTCGAAGTCCCGGCCGGCGGGGCGGTCACCGTGCGGGTCACGAGGAATGGCAAGGTCGCACGTCAAGCCTGATCCGGCGGCATCCGACCTCGGGCATCGAGCGACGGTCAGGGCGACAAGCATCGTGGGATGGATCGTATCAATCGTCCGCGGCACAGCGCCGGGTCCGGGCCTTGGCCCGCACCCCGCCGTTCTCTCTGTGCACCCGTTCCATCAGCACCTCCGCCAGGTACAGGAACATCATGCCGAGCACGTTGTCAGAAACAACCGACCTGACCGAGCCTGTCCCCGTGACCACCATCGACGCCCACCAGCACGTCTGGGACCTGTCGGTCCGCGACCAGGACTGGATCAACGGCCCCGAACTCGCCCAGCTGCGACGCGACTTCACCCTCGACGACCTGCGACCGCAGGCCGCGGCCGCCAGTGTCGACGCCACGGTGCTGGTGCAGACGATCTGCGTACGCGAGGAGACTCCCGAATACCTGGACGCCGGCCGCGGCCGACCCGCTGGTGGCCGGCGCCGTCGGCTGGACGGACCTGACCTCTCCCGCGGCGGACGCCCTGGCCGCACTGCGCGCACTGCCCGGTGACGACCGTCTCGTCGGCATCCGCCACCAGGTACAGGGCGAGGAGGAGGCCGACTGGCTGCTCCGTCCCGACGTGGGCCGCGGCTTGGCCGCGGTCGCATCCGCCGGCCTCGCCTACGACCTGGTCCTGCGGCCTGAACAGCTGCCCTCGGCAGTCGCCGTGGCGAGGCAGCGGCCCGAACTCACCTTCGTACTGGATCACTTGGGTCAGCCACCGATCCGCCCTCGTCGACCGGACACCTGGGCCGCCGACCTGGCCGCCCTGGCCCGCCTTCCCGACACCGTGGCCAAACTCTCCGGGCTCGTCACCGAGGCCGACCGGCACACCTGGAGCCCCGCCGACCTGCGGCCGTTCGTGTCGGTCGCGCTGGAGGCCTTCGGCCCGGAGCGGCTCATGTTCGGCTCGGACTGGCCGGTGTGCACCCTGGCGGCCGAGTACGAACAGGTGGTTGCCGTCGGCCGCGAGCTCGTGGCGGACCTGTCGGAGCACGAGCGGACGGCGGTGTTCGCAGGCACGGCCGCGCGGGCCTACGGCCTGTGACCTGCGGCAGGCAAGCGGCGGAGGGGGCG
>NZ_JBHVFF010000271.1:0-11942 GCF_042801895.1 Streptomyces sp. NPDC057543
GTCCGGCGGCGGCCGGACGCTCCCCCGGCTCATACCGCCATCGGTTCCAGTTCGCGCTCGAACCGGCGCGCGTCCCGGGCGATCCGGCTCATCGGATGGTCATCGCCGAGCTGCCGGGACAGCTCCTCGGCTGTTTCCGCCCGCAGCCGCATCGCCTCGTCCTTGCGCCCCATCGCGTCGAGCGTGACCGCCATGTTCGACATCATGGCCAGCGTCTCCGGGTGGTGCGCCCCGAGGACGCGCCTGAGCTGTCCGGCCACCTTCTGTTCGGTCTCCAGCACGATGTCGAGGTTGCCCGTCTCGGCTGTCGCATTGGCCAGATTCATGACGCAGAACAGGGTGTTGGGGTGCTCCGGCCCGTACACCTCCCGCATCGACGCGAGGACCCGGGTCAGCACCCGCTCCGACTCCTCCACCTCGCCGGCCCCCAACTGGTAGACGCCGAGGTTGTTCAGCGCGGCCAGGGTGTACGGGTGCTTCTCCCCCGGCACCTTCATGTACTGGTCGACGACCTCCTGCGCGGCGTTCCTGGCCTCGGCGGTCTCGCCCGCCGCGTAAAGGTCGGCCGCCATGTTGAGGTCACAGGCCAGCGACTCCGGGTTGGCGGCGGTGTACTTGGCCCGGTACCTGCCACGGGTGGCCACCGTGAGCCTGCGGGCGTCCTCCAGTCTGCCCGCCCGGCGCAGCGACACCGCCAGGCTCTTCGCCGCGCTCAGCGTGCCGGGGAAGGCCCGGCCGAGCGTTGCCTTGTAACTGTCGTACGTGCGGCTGAGGATGCTGACCGCGTCCTCGTACCGCCCGACGTCCCGCAGGTCGCGGGCCAGGTTCATGGCCGAGGAGAGGCTGTACGGGTGCTCCGCGCCGAGCACCTCGACCCGTTTGTCGAAGACGTCCTGGTCGATCTCCCTGGCCCTGGCGTACTGCCCGATGGACCGCAGGGTGAACGCCAGGTTGTTGGCCGCCGCCAGGGTTCTCGGGTGTGCGTCGTGGAAGATCTGGTTGAAGCCGTCGGTCGCCTCCGTCGCCAGCTCGATCGCCCTGGTGTACTCGCCGAGCGTGCCGAGGTCGGTCGCCAGGCTGCTGGTACTCATGTACGTGTGCGGATGCTCCGGGCCCAGGACCTCCTGCTGCATCGCCAGGGTGATCTCGTCGAGCTCCCGCGCCTCCACGTAACGGCCGCGCGAACGGTAGACGTTGGCGAGGTGGAAACAGAGGTAGAGGTACTGGATGTCCCGCTCCCCCAGCGTCTCCTTCCACAGGGCACGCAGCTCCTCGCCGAGAGCGGCGGCGGTCCTGAAGTCACCTCGCTTCCACAGATAACGGATCCGGTCGATCAGCAGCCTGCGGGCCTCGGGCTCCTTGCAGTTGCGGGCGTCGGACGGGCCGAGGTGCGGCCAGATCGTGGCGAACTGCGGCCAGCTCGCGGGGTTGTCGATCGGCTCGTTCTCGTCGTCGGGCCGGGCGCCCGCCAGGATGCGGTGAACAGCGTGCCGCGCGTCCTGCTGCTCCTGCTCGCTGAGCTGTGCCCGGATGACGGCCTGGACGAGCCGGTGCACCTGGATGGAGTTGGAGACCTGGTCGACCTTGGCGAGGGCGAACCGGCCGATCTCCCGGATGACCCGGCCCAGCACCAGCTTCTCCTGGAGCGAGGCGTCGTACGGCTTCAGCGCGTCGATCATCTCCTTGCTGTAGAGGAGATTCCCCGAGATCGGCTCGGGCGCGAAGAAGGCACAGAGCTGGAGCAGCCGCACCGCGGCGGGCGAGCGCTCCTTCAGCCGCTCGATCGAGATGTTCCAGGTCGCGGCGACCGGCTCCGGATAGCCGGCCGGCTGGTTGAGCGCCAGGACCTCGGGGGCCTGCTGCGCCAGCTGTTCCAGATAGGTGGCGATCGGGGTGGCGGTCTCCGCGATCCAGGCCGCCGCCTGTTCGACGGCGAGCGGCAGGTCACCGACCGCGGTCGCCACCTGGGCGGCGTCCTCCTCGCTCAGCCCCGGGGCCCGGCGCTGCAGGTGTTCGATGGATTCCTCACGCAGGAAGACGTCGACGGGCAGCGCGTCGCCGTGCTGGGACCAGGCCTGGTTCCGGGAGGTGACCAGGATGTGGCCGGAGCCGCCCTGCGGGAAGTAGCGTCTGAGCCGCTCGGGGTCGTCGGCGTTGTCGAAGACCAGCAGCCAGCGGTCCGAGGGCACGCCGCGCCGCAGCAGGTCCACGGCCTCCTGGGACGCGGCCGCCATGTCGTCGCCGCCCTGGGCGCCCAGCCGGACGGCGAGCTCGGCGAGCGCGGCCACCACGTCGTCGGTCTGCTCGGACGAGATCCACCAGACCAGGTCGTAGTCGGCCATGAAGCGGTGCACGTACTCCAGCGCGACCTGGGTCTTGCCGACGCCGCCGAGTCCGTACAGGGCCTGCGGCTGCGGCAGCACGACGGCCATGCCGCCGCCGAGCTGGTCGCGCATCCGCTCCAGGACCATGGAACGGCCGGTGAAGCCGGGGTTGCGCGGCGGCGCGTTCCAGATCCTGGGGACGGTGCCGGGGAAGCGCGGCCCGGGCGACACGGCGTCGGTGAGCTGTACGGGCCGGTCCAGGGCGCGCAGCAGCGCGGCGGTGGCGTGCACCTCGTCGAGCCGGAAGAGGTCGACGGGGTTGCGGTCGATGTAGGGCGCGGACAGCCGTACGTCACCGACCCTGAGCGGTAGCAGATGGCGCCGGCCGCCGCCGGGGTCCTCCGCCACGGCCCGGTCCCAGAGGTTCACCGCGCGCTGCGACTTGAGGTAGGCGCTGGAGAGCAGCACCACGGTGCGGGTCGCGTTCTCGGTGGTGATCTCCGCCGGTTCCGTGGTCTCCCGCTCCGCGGAGACGTCGCGCGGTACGACACGGAACCCGGCCCGGGTGAGCACGGACTCGATCCAGTCGGCCCACATCCGGTTCTCGGCCACGTAGCTGAGGAAGAGATCGGCGGGCAGCGCGGGCCTGCGCCGGGTGAACGCGTCACGGATGCGCAGCCTCACCTCTTCGCCGACCGGCGGCATCGAGGTGATCTCCTGGTCGGTGATGACGGAGGTCAGCCGCTCGAAGGCGGAGAGCAGCGAGTTGGTGAGACCGGCCTCGTCGCCGAAGGTGGCGAGGGTCTCCTCGTAGGCGTAGTAGGGGCGGTACGGAATCTCCACCGCGCCCCAGTACGCGGTGAGTTCGTCGCCGGACAGATCGCGCGGCAGCCGGTCGAACTTCAGCCGGGCCAGTGCCCGTCCGGCATCGGCCTTCTCCTTCTCGCCCTCGTCGATGCGCATCGGGACGGGGAAGATGGAGATGGGGCGGCCGGTGTAGCGCTCGGAGATCTGCCGGGCGACGGAGGCGGCGCCGTCGATCGACTGGTCGCTGAGGGTGAAGCAGTCGACGAGGACGTCGGGCAGGTGGACGGTGCAGATGTCGGCGATGTCGCTGAGGCCGGTCCGGCTGTCGATCAGGACGTAGTCGTAGTTGGCCTTCATGTCGTCGCGCAGGGCGTCGAAGAAATGGCCGCCGCCGAGCCGGTCGTAGAAGTTGTCCCAGTCGAAGGTGGAGACGGTCGCGGAGTATTCGCGGTTCTGCCGGCCGGCGGAGACGAAGTCGAGGGTCCCGCCGTGCGGGAACTCCCAGCCGAGCGCCTCGGGTGTGAGCGAAACGGCGTGCGGCTGGATGCGGGCGTAGTCGCGGTGCCAGTCGTCGGCGCGCTGCACGGGGCTGGTCGCGGCCCAGGCGTACTCGGTGATCAGATCGATGACGCCGGTGGTGGCACCGAGTGTCGAGGGGTCCAGGAACGGGTGGAAGAACCGGTGGAGCCCCGGTGCCTCCAGGTCCCAGTCGACGGCCAGTACCCGTTTTCCGTTGGCCGCGAGTATCCAGGCGGTGTTGGCCAGGGCCATGGTGCGCCCGGTGCCGCCCTTGTACGAGTAGAAGGTGACGATGCGCCCGTCACGACTGGCCGTCATCCGTGTCCTCCGCATCCGTCGCAGGGTGGTGTGTCTCGGGGATGTCGTTCATCTGCGCCATCGGCCCCATCAACCGTGTCCGTTCGGTGTGTCCGCCGCCGGTGGCGGGGGGGTAGACCGCCGCATGTCTCAAGTACTGCTGCGCCGCTACTTCGACCACCTGCGGCAGGATCCGCCCGAAGGCGTCCATGCTGGGTACGCCCTTGGCGGCGACGCGGCAGTAGGCCCGCCCCTGACGCATCTTGGTCGGCATGGTCTGTTCGAGTTTCTCGGTCAACTCGGCCTCGGAAGACCTGCTTTCGGGATCCTCGCGGTTCCACGGCACGACCATGGTCACCCAGGGGCGGTTCTCGGCGTCGAAGGCGGCGAGCCGCCTGCGTCGCTCCTCGTCCTGCAGGGCCCAGCGGTCGACGAGCAGGATCTCCGGTCTGCTGGGGGGCTGTTTGCCCTCCGGGTGCCCGGACTCCTCGTCGAAGGAGGAGACGGTGACCTGGTAGTTGAGGGAACGCACCAGGTCCTGGGCGACATAGGCCAGGGGGCGGGCGGCGGCCGGGTGGTAGGGGTTCCAGTCCTGCGGATTGTCGCCGTAGTACTCGGAGTTGCGTCCCTCGGGCAGGTCGTGGCGCGTGGGGGCGGCGATGGTCACCTGCATGGGGCGGGGCCCGCCCACTGAGCTGTCCGGCGGGCCGAAGGCACTGGGGGCCAGCCGGTAGTCGACGGGGCGGCCGGTGCCGAGTCTTATGGTGTCGGCGACTGTGACGATGCGCTTGGCGAGTTCGTACACCGCGCGCTCGTACTCCTCCTCGAAGAGCTTGAGTTTGATCAGGCCGTAGAGCCCGTCACTGACGTAACGGTCCCCGAAGTCGCGGTGGTTGAACTGTAATCGCTCGGCCGGTCCCGGAAGCTGGCTCGGTGGTACGGGTACCCAGAGCGCCGGGACGATCGCCTCGGCGCTCTGGTTGGAGAGGGCCCGGTGGTGGATGGCGCGCTGGGCGAAGGCGTACCACTCCTTGCCGCACATCTCACTGGCGAAGTAGCGCGGCGAGAACAGCGGGACGAACACCCGGCAGGTGGCGAGCGCCTCACCGAGCCGTTCCGACCAGCCCTCGCCGGAGCGTATCTCGCGGTCGATGAACCCCGCGGGCGCGCCCGCGGGGAGATCGGTCAGGGCCATCACATGGCCGCAGAGATCCTGGAAGAGCCGCTCGACCCACATGTCGGGGTCCGTTCCACCGCCGTACCCCGGTGTATGCGCATAGCTCAAGAAGAAGTACGGCCGATGGTCCGCCGCTCGCTGCTGCGTTGTTGCGTGCACACGACCCCCGTCCTGTGTGAGCACCCGCACCCGAGGAGTGATGTGAATGCGAGCGAATTCATCATTCCGGAGCGGACGTTGCTCCACCCCCATGGCGTTCGGTCATTCAACGCCATTTTTCAGTCATACGTTCCCGGGTTCCGTCGATCATTCCTTGATCGAATCGGTTCTGCGTCTGTTCCTCCCAGTTGTCCTGTGCGTACGGACAGCCCCGGCCGAACCGGAATGCGATCCTCAGATCTCTTTCCGCATCCGATCCAGCAGCCGTTTCCCACCGATGGTCAGTTCGGCGGCACCTTCCAAAGCGTCGAGGGCCTGCGGTACGCCCTCCAGACAGCGCGGGTCGAAAGCCCCCAACGCCATCCGCTCATAGGTGTCGGCCAGCAACCGGGAAAACGGAACTGGTTCTTCCTGCCAGGGCATCCGATGTTCCCAGGAGCCGTCCGCCGCGTAAAGATCCGTGACATCCCGGAGTGCCCGCAATTCGGCCCGCCGGAAACCACGCAGCAGAGCGATCGCCAGTTCCTCGGAACTGCCGTCCGGGGAAATCCCCAGCGCGCCGTATCCGTGCCGCCCGACGGCGGGTTCCGCCGGGGCCAGGCCGGTCAGCGGGGTGAGGGTGGTAAGACGGCCGGCCATCTCCTCGGTGCGCCCGGGCTCCTTCGCCTCGATGAGCGTCCAGGCCTCGCCGATCCTGGCCGCCAGGTCGGCAGTGGCCCGGTCGTCGAGCGCGTCCGCGGCGGGCAGGGAGAAGCAGTCGCGGTACGGGTCGAGGTCGTCGAGCACGAGGCCGGCCACCGAACCGGGCGTCGGGATCCGGCGCAACGGCCACCAGCCGGGACCGGCCGCCTCCGGCCGTACGATGCGGCGCTCGGCCGCGTCGCCGCCTTCCCGCCGGACGCGGAAGCCGTCCTCGGTGGCATGCAGGAGCGCCGTGCCGTCCTCCCCCGCGTCCGCGATCCGCAACTCGCCGAGGCCGGGGAGGAAGATTCGGCCGCCCGAAAAGGACACCCGTACGGGCAGATCCAGGCCGGTCCGTACGACGGCGGCCGCGAGGTACGCCGACATCCGGCGCGTCACCTGCACGGCCCCGGTCCGCTCGTGGACCCGTTCCATCGCGTCGAGCAGCCAGGTGCGGGCGTACGGGTGCGCCAGCACCTCGTTCAGGCCGCGGGCTCCCTCCTCGGACGCCTCGATGGCGGCGGCCAGCTCCCAGGCGGCCGCCCACTGCTCGCCGCCGTGCTGTCCGATGTCGACGTTGAGCAGGGCGAGCAGGGTGCGGGTGAGGTCCTGCTGGGCGGCGACCAGTTCGACGGGCTCGGTCACCGCGGGCGAGACGAGGGCCGCCGCCGTACGCGCCTCGATGCCGCGCACCAGGGCGGCCAGATCGGCGCAGTACACGGACGGGTTGTCGAATGCGTCGGAGGGCCCCGTGGAGCGGTACCGGTGGGTGTACAGGCCACCCCCGCACGAACGCACGACGGGGCACTGCCGGCAGGTCTCGCTGACGCCGGCCAGCCCGAGCTGGCGGGCCCGCACCCCGGGGTGGGCCGCGACCTCGTCGAAAGCGTGGGTGAAGACATCGAATCCGGTGGCCGCCGCGCCCTCGTAGGCGCTCTTGAGCGAGTCGACCTGCTCCAGCTGTCCATCGGTCTCGACGACGACGAGGTCGGTGGGGGCGAGCCCCAGGGACTCGGTGAGGCTGGGGCCGCCGCTCAGCGTGGACAGCACCGAGGAGAAGAGCCGCACCGGCACCGGGCGTCCCCGCTCCTGCCAGTGGTCGAAGACCGCGAGAAGCCAGTCGGCGTAGGCGGTGGGGGACCCGTCCGGGCGGGGCGGTGGGTCGTCCCAGGTGGCATGCGGGAGCAGGAAGTCGATGAGCGGCGGGTCGAGCTCGGCCAGCGCGTCGAGAACCGCGCGCGGGTCGTTCTCGATGTCGACGGTGCACAGGAGCCCGAGATAGAGATGGCGGTAACGCTCCTGCCGGAGCAGCTCGACGGCCTTGAGGACCAGCGGGTGGCTGCTGCGTCCGTCGGCGTAGCGGCGGTGGCGGTCGTTGGCGGCCCGGTCGCCGTCGAGGGAGATGCCGACCCTGACGCCGAATTCGTCGAAGAGGTCGAGATATCGCGGGCTGAGCTGGAGTCCGTTGGTGTGGATACGGAGGTCGAGCTCCGCGATGCCTTCGAAGGCGGAGGTGAGCTCTTCGCAGACGCGCCGCAGTCGGGTGGGGCCCGCCAGTAGAGGCTCCCCTCCGTGCAGGATCACTGACACGGAGGGCAACGCATGCGTTGTGGCATGCTCGGCCAGGCGCTGAGCTGTCCGGAAGATGACGTCGTCAGAGATTGCTTTGGGGCGGGTACGCCAACTCTGATCTGCATGTTCGTAGACGTAGCAATGATCGCAGGCAAGATCGCACCTGCTGTGCACTTTGAGCACAATTTCGCGGAATGGGACCAGGGGTCCTGTCATTCCCTCAGTCTAGCCAGCATGCAACGCGAATCAGAGCGCAGAACTGAAGGTCGACGCCTGGGTGTGGCGATCGGTCGAGGCCGAAAACACCCGGCCAAGCTTCCTGGTGGCTTCTGCGGTGCGGGTGTCGATCTTGGCGAGCGGCACCGAGCCCATCTTCGCGACAGCGAAGGAGCGAGGGGATTCAGAGATCTTCATGGCCGTCCTTGAGGGGGAGTCTTCCGGATCATGGAGAAAAGCAGCCAGTTTCTGTACGACCACAGTGCCCGGCGGCACGACTTTACCCCCCTGAACTGGTTGGTGCCTGCTCTTCCCGTCCGAACGGATCATCACGCCGCACAGGTATCAGGGGAAATACAACTGGGGCAGGTCGTTGAGGAGGAAGCCGGCCCCACCCGTGCCGCCCCGCGACAGCACGGGCGGCCCACGCCGCGGAGGGTGTCAGTCGGCCGCCGGGGCGGCCTTGTCGGTCCATACGCCCTTCATGCAGTCGATGGTCCGCTCGTGGGTGTCACCCACGACATCCGTAACCCTGACACGCACGTAGAGTGACTGGACCCGTTGGGCAAAGGACTCGGAGAACGCGCCCATCAGCACCGTGTCATGGCCTCCTACGGCTCCTACCAGGGGGAACCCTGCGCCGAACCCGATGAGCCGGAAGTCCTCCCCGACGGCGAATCCGGCCTCGGTCAGCTCGGCCACGGTGCCGGACACGCTGCTCCACCGCGCGTCGGCGGAGTCGTCCGCGCCGCGCATGACCACTCTGGTGTCCCATGATTCGATCACGGCCATGTGCTGGCCGCCGTTGAGTATTCCGACGCGCCACGCAGGCGCTTCCGTCGTCAGCAGTCCCTTCGTCCAGGCGGCCCGCCAGCCCAGGTACGGCCTGACCGTGCGGGCGTACTGCGCCCGGGCGAGTACGGCACCCGCCGAGACCGCCAGCAGACTCCCCAGCACCTGCCCGTCCATCAGCTGCAGACGCCACGGCCACTCGGTCCGCGCCCCGGCCGTCACGTTGGCCCGGATCGCCTCCCAGACGAGCAACGCGGTCAGCAGGCCGAGGAGCACGAGCGGCGTGGTGAACAGCAGAGGACTTCGACGGATCCTTCGTTGAGCGGCGGCCAGCGGATCCGCGTTCTCGCCGTATGCCTCACTCATCCCCGGTCCCCCCGTCAGTTGGTCGCGAGGCGCATGCCGGAAGGCAACCCGCCTCACCACATGGTCAGTTGAACCACACTGCCATACTGTCCGGGATCGCACGAGGGGGCCTTCCCGGGGACCGAAAAGCGCCGTTGACGCCCCAGGTCCATTGCCGTGCCCGACGGCGCACCTCTACGCTCATGCACCCCATCCAACTCACCGAACGAGCATGCCCATAACCGCAGACGGGGGTGAACATGGCGATTCCCGGACCGCTCCAGAGCATGGTTTTCAGGAACGCTGATCTGCCGGAGCTCTTCCACCACACGGACGCGATCGCCATCGCGAGCCAGCGGGAGGCCGTGAACACCACCCGCGTCCAGCTGATCCTGCTGGTCACGGGCGCGATACCGGCTGCGGTGCCCTGGCACGCGGAGGTGGCCGGTAGGCTTCAACTCGCCGATGCCATCGGTGTATTGGCCTATACGGGTGTCCTGATCACGACATATCTCACCGCCCGTCGCAAAGCAAAGTCGCAGTGGCAACTCAACCGGTCCGCAGCGGAGTTCATCAAGTCGATGTGCTGGCGCTATTCGGTGCACGGCTCGCCTTTCGACACCCGGGTCCAGCACCCGGAGGCGATGTTCGCGAACCGCCTCGAAGAGGGTCTTCAGGAGCTCCGCAAGGTGGGGTGGGCCGACCCCCGCGACCTGACCGCGGATTCGGGCGGGCTGATCACGGACTCCATGCGCGAGCTGCGGAACAAGGCGTTCACCGTACGCAAGGAGACGTACGTACGGGACCGCCTGATCGAGCAGCGCAGTTGGTACCGCAGACGCCAGGAGGTGTCCCGGCGGGCCACCCTGGCCTGGTCGACCACCATTGCCGTTCTGACGGCGCTCGCCCTGGTGTTCGCGCTGATGAGGACGTTCTCCGTCACCCAGTCCTTCGCCCTGACCGGGGTGCTGTCGGCCGCCGCGGCGGCCTGTCTGGCGTGGAGCGAGATGCGCCGGCACCACCCGCTGATTTCGGCGCACTCGCTGGTGGAGCAGGATCTGGAGTCGATGCAGGTGGCGATGGAGACCACACTGACGGAGCAGCAGTGGCCGCGAGCGGTCTTCGAGACCGAACGCATCGTCTCCCCGCAGCACACCGACTGGCTTGCCCGGCACCAGATGTGATGGCTCATCACATTCCTGACGCCGGTTCGTCCGGTCGGGCACGAACGGCCACGTGAACCGGTCGGCTCAGCGCTCCACGCCCTCGCGCCAGATCACGGTCACCGGGCGGCCCAGGTTGCGGGCGTACGTCACGATGTCGCCCGTGCCGCCGAAACCACGGGCCGGCTTTCCGTCCCATACGGCGAGCAGCCGGTCGCAGTGGTCGGCGATGTACGCGCCCGCCGCGTAGTACGCCTCGTCGGTGGAGTGCGGGTAGTCCAGCAGGATCTCGCGGACCGCCCGGTTCTTGAGGGCCTGGTAGCGGGCGAGTTCGGTCGCGTCGGCGAAACTGGATTCGTAGTCGCTGCTGGGGATGACCACGGTCAGATCCGCGCCGTGGGCCAGAGCCAGATCGGCGAAGAGCTGGTCCGCTCCCACCGCCAGGCTGGAGAGGGCCTCGAGGGAGCCTTCGAAGCCGCGGAGGGCCGCCTGTAACCCGGCCAGCACATGGGCATGGGCCTCTTCCGGAATGCTGCGATGGCCGGTCACTCCGATGCGTTTCACGGACCTGGAACCCCCTGAGGTGTCTGCGGGGGTCCCCGGAGGGCATCCCTCCGGGAGGCACAGCATCCGCCCCCGTTTGCTCCTGCTTGACCGACCTGCCCCACATTCTCTCAAAAGCCGTGGGGTGAGCGGGAGTCCCCGCCCAGCATTCGGGCGGGGACTCCGTCTCGGTCGACCGCGTGTTCCAAGGTCGGACCGGGGTGTTGGAGCGTCAGTTCAGGGTGACCCCGTACGCGCTCAGTGCCTCGGTGACCGGCTGGAAGTACGTGGTGCCACCGGAGCTGCAGTTGCCACTGCCGCCCGAGGTGAGACCGACCGCCTTCGAGCCGGAGTAGAGCGGACCGCCGGAGTCGCCGGGCTCCGCGCACACGTTGGTCTTGATCATGCCGTAGACGATGTCCCCGTTGCCGTAGTTGACCGTGGCGTTGAGGCCCGTGACGCTGCCGCCGTGGACGCCGGTGGTGGAACCGCGGCGGGTGACGGACATGCCGACCGTGGCGTTGGCCGCTCCGGTGATGGTGACGCTGCCGACCGTGCCCGGGTGGGCGAGCGAGGTGTTGTCGTACCGCACCAGGCCGTAGTCATTGGTCGGGAAGCTGGATCCAACCGTCGGGCCGATCTTGGTCGTGTTCGAGGAGTTGGTGTACCAGGGCGGGTTGCCGTCGGTGCAGTGACCGGCGGTCAGGAAGTAGTAGGTGCTGCCGCTATGGACGTTGAAGCCGAGGGAGCAGCGCCAGCCGGGGGCGTAGATCGCGTCGCCGCCGGAGAGCAGTTTGCTGAGCTTTCCGGCGGTGCGCTCGATCCGCACGGCGCCGGCGTTGGCTCCGACGGACTGCTTGATCTGCTTGATCTCGGCCTGCGTGACCGTACTGTCCGCGGTGACGACGAGGGTGTTGGTCGCCGGGTCGATGCTCCAGGCGGTCCCCGCAACATCGGCGCCGAGCACGGCGTCGCTCGCGGCGGAGAGCTGTTTGGCACTGAACGTGGTGGCGGTGTCGGCTTGGGCCGTGGGGACGGCGAGCGCGGCGACGGCGACCAGGCCTGCGGCGATGGCGACAGCCCTGCTGCGTCTTGCGGTGCCGCTGAGGGGGGTGGTGCGCTTGATCCTCACTTTGTCATTCCTCCCGAAAGGAATTCGGGGGTCCGCCCGTGGGGTGGTCGGACCCGTGAGGCGCAGTCGTTCGCACGGCGGCATGCCTGCGTTCCGGAATGCCGTGCTCCTGACAAGCGCTGATCGGGAGTATTCAAGGCGTCAACTTGTGGCGCAAGAGGGCCTTCTGGCCTGAACTTGTCGGGCTCATGGGGGCGGCCCCGGCAGCACATGGG